>JANYHQ010000236.1 GCA_025358985.1 Acidimicrobiales bacterium | reverse complement strand
CGGCCGCTGAACGACGCTGGGCAACACCTCGGCAGCCGCCGCACTCACCACCGATCCAGCCACGAGCGCAGCCACCGAGGCGACCATCACGCGACGTCGCCATCGGCCTGAACCGATCAGCGTGACCGTGGCAAGTTCAGTAGCCCCCGTATCCCCGTTGAGAAATGCCGAGAGGTTTGCGGAGGGCTGAGGCACGTTGCACGTCGAGAGTCCTCGTACTGCAGTAACAAATGCCCCGAGTGGGCCGAGTAACGCGTCGCCGGTGAGCAGTCGCTCCACCGCGTCGTCATCAAGTCCTAGATCGTGGCCCATGTCATCCCCGTAATCGCCGTCGACGCTCATAGGGTTACGCCCTCGATGGAAACAATCCTGTTGACAGATGCCAGGGCCCGTCGCTGAAGGGCCTTGACTGCTCCCGATGACTTTCCCAACAGCGCCGCGACTTGGTCCACCGAAAGATCACATACCAGTCGCAGCAGCAGCACATCACGCTGGTCCGATACCAATGTTGCGCAGATCTCCAGCACCCGTTCGGTCCCCATCCGCTCCGCAGCGTCAGTGCCGGCGTCCCCACGTGACCCATGCAGCAACGGCGACTGCTCCGCACTCGTGTCGTCGAAAGCGACCTGCTCTGGTCGACGCGCCAAGCGACGACGTTCGTCCACCACCCGATGGTGAGCCACGCTGAATACCCACGAACGAAACTGCGGCCCACCTCCTGAGAACCCCGCCACATTGCGGAACACCCCGAGGAACACCTCGCTACAGAGATCCTCTGGCTCTCGTGCCCCCTGCGCCCGTAGGTAGCCCAACACTGCCGGCGACAGCTGTCGATAGAGCGCGCCAAAGGCCGGTTGCGACCCATCGACCGCCGCCGCAATCAGTGCCTCAAGAGACTGTTCGCTTAACATGGCAATCCCTTACGTGCTCTGAGGGGAGCAACCTCAGCCATCGGCATCCGTCATCGCGACCTGTAAGCGTCCGACGAACGCATTTCTGAATGGGTCATTCGAACCATCCGGTGAAGAAGATGGGATTGGCCGTACCCATTTGGGTTCACTAGGCGATGGCTTGTTCACAAGGGCGACAACTACGGCCCTCTACATCGGGAGACGCCATGAACTCACTCACCTCGCTGTCGAGCACGGTTCGAGATTGGGGCCGACGTCGTCTCTGCCGCCCACGGACAATTGTCGCCTCCAGCCGATTTGTCATCCCCGGCAACGGCTGGTGGCAATCTGCTGATCCCGACGGACTTACTATCGGTGGCCTTGCGTCCACGGCTTGGATTGTCCCGTCATGAATGAATGAAGATGAGGCCTATGGCTGACATCGACCGAATCCCATACGACGAGTTCTCCATGTTCGAGGAGAACGCCCATGAGTACGGCATCGCATTCGATCAGCCACCGACGGTCCGCCGCCAGTCGGTGCCGCTCGGCGATGGGCGACAACTCAGCGCGTTGTGCTGGGGTAACGGCGACCCCGAGCTTGTATTTCTGCACGGCGGTGCTCAGAACGCCCACACGTGGGACACGGTGGCACTGGCGTTGGGGCGCCCGCTCGTGGCCATCGATCTACCTGGACACGGACACTCCGACCAGGGCCTTCATGGTTCGGTGGACGCACGCTCCATTGCCGCAGACATCGCCACCGCCATCCGTGTACTGGCACCAAAGAGCAAAGCCGTGGTGGGCATGTCTCTCGGTGGCATCACCACACTGGCCGTGGCCGATCACGCTCCGGAGTTGGTGAGATCGGTGGTCCTCGTTGACATCACGCCCGGCGTCAACCGCGCCAAGTCGATGGCCATTTCAAATTTCATCAACGGGCCTGAATCGTTCGAGGACTTCGACGCGTTGCTGACGAGGACGATTGAGCACAACCCGCACCGTACGGTGTCGTCATTACGTCGCGGCATTCTCCACAATGCTCTACAACGAGACGACGGCTCGTGGGTATGGCGGTACGCCAGGCTGCGCTCCTCTGAGAACGGAGTCAGGCCGGAGTTCTCATCATTGTGGGAATCAGTATCGAACTTGGCGGTTCCGATGATGTTGGTCCGAGGCATGTTGGCTCAGTCGGTGGTGGACGATGGTGACGAAGCCGAGCTTCTGCGCCGGGCACCGAACGCCCAGGTCGTGCATATCGCCAATGCTGGCCACAGCGTGCAAGGAGATACTCCGGTGGAACTGGCCGAGCTCATCGCGTCTTTCGTCTACTGAAAACTGCCGTCAGAGTTCGATGTGCTGATCGGCCCGAGCAATAGCCACCGGGCGATTCGACACCGCCAGAACGGTACGCCCCGACGCCGCCAGGCGCTCCCACAGCAGAACCTCGGTATCCACGTCGAGGGCGCTGGTGAGATCGTCCAACACCAGCAGTTCGGCATCGTGCACCAATGCCCGAGCAGCCGCCGCGCGCTGCGCTTGGCCGCCCGACAAACGCACCCCTCCGGCCCCAATGGCCGTAGCCAGTCCATGGCGCAGCTCCGCTACATCGCGCTCGAATGCAGCCATCCTGATGGCCTCGCTAGGGTCCTGCACGGCACCTAGCAACAGGTTGTCCAACAGTGTTTCCGAAAACAGATGGGGCACCTGGGCCACCATGGCGCACTGCGGCGGAATGAAGAAAGCCGCGCGGTCAACAATCAGCGTGCCGTTCCATGACACCTTCCCCTCATCGATGTCGAGCAGCCCAACAAGACCTCGCAAAATGGAGGTTTTCCCGCTGCCCACCGGCCCACTGATCACCGTCATGGTGCCCCTGCGTAGGGCGAAGCTGATGTTGTCCACTCCTCGATTGGAGATGGTAAGCCCACATACCTCAAGGGTCTGAAGAGGTATCCGCAACGGACGCATCACCGGCGGCGCCGCCGGTCCACCGAGGATGGGCAACGGTCGCGAAATGGCCGCAGCATCGGGCGCCGAGGCACTCGGATTCTGATCGGGCAGCAAAGCGTCCACACGCGCCGCGGACACGTCAAAACGCCGCCGCCCCACCAGTGCCCCGCCAATCTTCTGCGGCAGCCAAATGAGGTTCATGGCGTAAGCCGCAAACAGCGCCACGTCACCCGCGTTGTCGATCCGCCGTGCCGCCACCACCAGCGCCACGCCGATACACAGATCACCGACCGATCCGTTGACGGCCCACAGTGCTTCGGCCCACGTCTGGTCGGTGACCATGGCGCGTGAGCGCCGCTGATTCAACCGGTCTACGCGACGTAGCACACCGGCCTCAGCTCCCGTGACCTTGACGGTGAGGGCGGCGCCAAACGCCGCATTGAGATAGTCAGTGGCCTCACTGGTGGCTTCCCGGGCAGCACTCCGTACCCGTCGCAGACGATGACCGGCGTAGCGGTTGCCGAATCCAAACACGAGTAAGGGCACCAACATTGCCAGGGCCGCCACTGCGTCGATGCGCGCCAGCAGAACGAGCGCAACTGATCCGAAAGCCACCGAACCGGCTACGTCTACCCAGTTGTCGACCAGCATCAACATGTCTTTGGGGTCATCACGCAAACGCGTCACCACATCGCCCGACGACACCGTTCGCCCTGAGCTCTCCGGTCCCCCACTGGCCAATTGGGCGTGCAATACGTTGCCCCGAACCAACGATTCGATGGCCTCAAATGCCGCCATGTACACCTCATGGCCAACCGCCAAGATCGACGACATCACCAACTCCGCCACCACCAGGCCTACAGCAAACACCAGGAAGCGGCCACTGACCCCTGACGTTTGCAGCTCGTGGTATCCGGCACGGACCAGCGACCCCGGCACCAGCGGGTACACGAAGAACATCAACCACGCCAGCGAACCCAGCCAGAACTGGCGGGGTCGCAGCGCTACCATCCGTAGTGCCCGACGTTCGCGGTGAAACGTATGCGCGCTCATAAGACCGAGTCGATGAGGTCGTCCACTGTGGCACCGTCACTGAGCATGCCGCCGGTACGCAACAGCTTGGCGAACAGTGACGCTGGGTCAGCCGCCAACTGCAATCGCTCGCCAAGCTCCACGATGTGTCCATCGTCCAAAACGGCAATGTCGTCGCACACATCCAAGGTGTCCAGCCGATGGGCGATGACCACCGATGTGCGGCCGCTGAGCAACTCTGCCACGGCCCGCTTCACCAGCAACTGAGTACGAGGATCAACCCGGGATGTGGCCTCGTCCAACACCACGATGCTGGGGTTGCGTACCAACGCCCGGGCCAAAGCCAACAGTTGCGATTCTCCAGCGGACATACCGGTGGCGGCCTCAGTTCGGTCCAGGAGACGAGTATCCAAGCCATTGCTCTGTGCCGCCAACCACCCGCGGAGGCCAACCGCCCCCAGCGCCGTGTTGATGTCATCATCAGCAACGTCACCATCGAACATCGACACGTTTTCGCGCACCGAGCCCGGGAACAGTTGTACCTCTTGCGGTACCCCCGCAATGCCTCGCCGCAATGCCAGTTCGTCAATGAAGGCCACATCTGCTCCTCCAATGAGAACAGTTCCCGTTGTTGGCATGGTGAGTCGCAACATCAAACGGCCCAGCGATGTTTTGCCAGACCCTGATCGGCCCACCAGCCCCAGCGATCGACCAGCCCGGACAGTGAGCGAGATGTCTTCGAGAACGGCGCCTTCGGTGTCCTCGTAGACGAGCGTGACATGACGCAGTTCGAGATCCTGCGGACCGGTGGGCCAGGTGTGGATGCGCTCGGGGTACTCCGGTCGCGACGCCAATAGATCCAACACCCGGGTGGCCGACCCAGTGGCTCCCTGCACCTCTTGGAGACGCCACATGAGACCTTCGATGGGCGCGCGCGTGGCGGTGGCGAAGCGCACCCCGAGGAACACACCACCGAGGGTGACTCGGCCCGCAGAGTACGCCAAGGCACCTGCCACCAACATGGTGGCTTCGGTGGCACTCAACACCACACGTATGGATCCACTCACCCGCATCTGGCGGCGCGTGACCCTACGCTTGGCCGTGACCATGGCATCGGCCAGTACGGCGAATCGGGCCATCGAATGGGCTCCCGCTCCCAGCGATGCGATGTCTTCGGCGCCGTTGACGCGTTCCTCGATGAGCCCACTGGCTTGGCCCCGTGCGTCGCGGTCAACAATGGCTTGAGGCAACGACACGTTGCGCTGCGACCACACCACGCTGAGCACCACGGTGAGGCTGATGCACAACACCACACCGAGCACGGGATGGATCACCAGCAACACCACACCTGCGCCAATCGCGATAGCCAGTACAGATACGGCCCGAGCCACGAATTGCGAGAGGAACATGGCCATGGCGGTTACGTCGTCATCGGCCCGGCTGACGAGTTCACCACGAGTGTGATCGCGATGGAACGCCAAATCGGCTCCCAGCACGAACCCCGCCAGTTCGTGGCGCAGCGTGTCGGTGATGGCCCACGCCAACACTGTTGATCGCCATACCACCAGCACACTTACCAATGAACCCACCAGACCCAATCCGGCGTACGTGGCCGCCACGCTCACCAGGCGACCAGTTGATGCCCGTGCCACCGCCAGATCCACGAAATGAGACAGCAGTACGGCGGCTGTGATGGGCAACGCCGTGGCCATGGCCAGCGCCAAACTGTAGGTAGCCACCAAGCGACGATGCGGGGCAACCATGCGGGCAAAGAGCCGCCAATGTTTGTCGCCAGATCGTGTCACCCGATGAGCGTACTGACGAGTGGCGACTTGCCAGTCAGCAATTATCGGCTAGTGGCCACCGCAACACTGATGTTGGTGCTCAATTTCGTACGGCCGGAACCGATTCTCCTCCAGCGCGGTGACCACCAACACAGCGTGGCCGGACTGGAGTGTGGGTCGGATGAAGCGATTGGCCACGATCACGGCATCGTCTCCCAGGTCGGCTCCGAGAGCCACCACCTCATCGATGGAAGTGGCGGCCAACAACGCCGACACGGTCACCTCGTCCACCAACGTGGCCGGGTATCCGGGGAAGCGGATAAGGCGCCCGCTGACTCGGTGTTGATGGGCAAACACGGCGGAACGGATCCGCGCCTCGGCATCGGTGGTAGGTGGTGCCCCAGAGCCGAACTCGTTGTCTCCCGTCGTGAAGCCAGCGGCAGCGGCGACCCGGTGGACCATTGCGCACTGATCGGCATCAAGGTTGATGGTGGCCACGTAGTGACCGGACACGATGTGGGTGGCAATCTCTGTGGGATTGATTCCGGCATCATCGGTGCATCCCAGTACGGCATGCTCGAGGTTGTTGTGGTCCTTGGCCTCACGGTCAAGGCCGAGGACACGAATTGAGCCACTCACGGGGCAAGCTCCACAAACGTGGGGTTGGCGTAGAACCACAGATCCGTCCATGGATCCACGGGCACCGGATCGAGCCGGGGTTCGATGGACCCGGGGGCGCTGACGCGACCGTCAGTACCGCGTAGACGCACGAAGAATGGACGCTTCACGTCCTTGAACGTATGCGTCAGCGTCACCTCGCCTGATACCTGATTCACGTCGAAGGATCGCACCACGACTGTCTCCGGCGCCAAGAACGAATCGCGATCACGGGTGCGACCGGTGATCGGTCCACTGATGAGATCCACCCGCTTCAATACCGGAATTGTCCCATTGTTGTTGGCGGCTGAGTTGAGCGTGACCTTGACAGTTATGGTGACGTCATCACCCGCACGAGCCAGATACGTGCCGCCAATGGTGGCGCCCCCCTTGGCCATGGTGGTACCGGTGACCCGCACGTCGAGAGCCTTGATGAGGTCGCCGTGCACCACCCACATACGACCCTCACCTATGGCCTTCATCACCGCCACATAGTCCTTACTGGTGGAGCCAACCACGGTGCGACCGTAAAACCCGGGCCAGTAATCGCCATTGCCAGCGATCTGGATTCCCGTGTCCACAGGGTCGCCGTACGCTCCGAAGAACGGGCTGGTGGGGTCAGCGTATTTGCCATCGCCAAGGCCCCGTTTCAATGTGTCCTTGTAGATGGCGTGGCTGTCAGAGTTCACGGTGATCCACCACCGGCGTCCCTCCGCCAGCAATGAGTCCCAGAGGCCACCGACTTTGGCGGTCATCCAGTCGAAGCCGCCGAACGTGCGATACGACTCCAGCGGGTAACCGGTGAATGAGTCGATTGATGGTGTGTTGTCGTAGTAACCGCGACCCAACTCCGGTCCGAGCGAC
>JANYHQ010000232.1 GCA_025358985.1 Acidimicrobiales bacterium | reverse complement strand
CCTGACTCTGCGAACCCGGCCATCAAGCCGCCAGCCAACGACGAAGACGCTACCCAGTGGTCACCGTTTCCCACGCCCGCCCCCCTGGTCACTCCCGTGCCACCTGCACTTGTTGATGCACCCCATCCCGGAGCGCTGATCACGGGTGCTCCCTCTGCTTCCCTAGCGTCCGCGTCCCTGGCTTCTGCCTCCCCGTCCCCTGCCGCCACGCTCCCGCCCCGACCGCCCACCTTTGCCGACGAGCCCGATCGGCCCGGACAGGCGATCGGCGACGATGCCACCGTGTTGGCTGGGGCCGCTACCAGTCGGGGCCGTGACGAAACCGGCGACGATGCCACCTCCGTGCTCCCCACTGGCCGGTCGAATGGCGACCCCAGCGGGCCTGACAACCCAATACCGCCCCGGTCGGACAAGCGACAGGGCATCTGGCCATTGGCGGCGGTGTTCGCAGTGCTCCTGGCGGTGTTGGTGGGGCTCGGCTGGCTACTGATCAGTTCACTCAACCTCACGAGTAGCGGGGGCAAGAAGGTGAACGTACCGGGGGTGGTGGGCAAGTCCAGCACCGAAGCCAAAACGGCGCTCACCGACGCCGGACTCACCTACAAGATCACTACCGCCACCAACCCATCGGCGGCGGCCGATTTGGTATATGACCAGAGCCCGGCCGCTGGCGAATCCATCAGCGAAGGCAGCACCGTGATCTTGAGCGTGAGCGCCGGATCAGGGGTTCCTCGCGTACCCGACGTGGTGGGCCAAACGGAAAGCGCCGCCCGGGCCGTACTGGCCACAGTGGGCCTGGGTGTCGTCCGGAAAGAAAGCCCGGACGACACGGCTGCGCCCGGCACCGTTATCGAGCAGATACCCAAAGCCGACACGGTCATCGACGCCACCATCACCCGGGTCACCTTGGTGGTGTCCAAGAGCACCGGCAAGCTGGCCATTCCGGATGTGGCTGGTATGTCGAGCGAAGAAGTGTCCAAGGCCATGATCTCGTTCCGCTACGTACTCCAGGGCGAGCCGTCGGCCACCGTGGAAAAAACCAAAGCCACCCGGACCGAGCCGCCCGCTGGAACCAAACTCGACAAGGGCGGTGCCGTCACGGTGTTCGTATCCAAGGGCCCATCGGTGGTGGTCCCCAGCGTCATTGGTCAAAAGGATGCCAACGCGTTGGCCGGTCTCACTGCAGCTGGCTTCCAGGTGGACCGCCGCACTCGTCCGGTGAGCGACAGCACCGGCGTTGGCGTGGTGTTGGAACAAACGCCGGCCGCCGGGGACGCCGCTGCCCCGGGAGCCACGGTGAGCATCGTCATCGGCACGCTCAGTCCTAGCGCTTCCACCACTCGGGCCCCCAAACCCACCACCACTATTCCCACGTCGGTGGTGGGAGAAACCAACGCGGCCAGCACCCTTGCGCCGGTCACGGTGGCCCCCACGGTGGCACCAGTGACGCCCGCCCCCACAGAGCCCCCGCCCACCCCGGCCCCCACCCCAGCTCCCACTGCGGCGCCCCCGGTTGCCGTAGTAACCCAGCCACCCGCGGTGGCGCCCGTACCGGTGGCCAGTTCAGTGCCGTAGCCAGTGTCGGTGGACGCATAGTCTCTTCCACCATGGTGTCAGACAAGTCCAGTGGTCGCTTCACTCCCAAGACCGACAAGACCCCAGTAAAGGGGCCTGTCAAGGAATCCGTCAAGACATCAGTGAAGGACCCAGTGGTCCCCACCACGGGCCGCTACACCCCACCCTCGGCTCGGCAGAAAGCAGCGTTGCAGGAGAGCCCAGCCTGGTTGGCTCCGGTGATGTTCGCCCTCTTTTTCATCGGGCTGGCAACCATTGTGTTGAACCTCACCGAAGTTCTGCCCGGAGCCAGCAATAATTGGTACACCCTCGGCGGTCTAGGCGTGATTCTGCTGGGGTTTTTGGCCGCTACCAAGCTGCATTAACGGCCGACCAAAGCCCGTACCCAGGGCAAAGGTTTGGCAAACACAAGTCGAACGAGAAATGACAAATGTGTGATCCTCCCCAGACTTATCCACATCCTGTGGATTACTCGAAGGCGGGAGCGAACTCTTCCATCTCGTCCATACAGTGCCTCGGCGCCACTGGGTCATCGTTGGCGGACTTGGTCATACGTATCTCGGCACCGCACGACGAACAGCGGTATCGCAGGTTCACCCGGCGAAGCTCACCTTCGGGTGGTGGCCCAGGAATGGGGCGGGCCAGACCCCCGATCATCAGTAGCCCGAAGCGCATCAGCGCGTAGGCCGCGCCAGCAGCCACGAGCAGCTTGAATACGGTCCCGATCACGCTGCCAATCGTATCGCCACCGGCGCTCTATCCGCCTCGCCGAGTGGAGTGCAGGTTGCGCTAGGCGCCGGGTGAGCTCCACTCGACGGCGCCATGACCAAAAGACCTAGATGCGCTCGATGATGGTGGCGTTAGCCAGTCCGCCGCCTTCGCACATCGTTTGCAAACCCCATCGTCCCCCGGTGCGCTCCAACTCATTCAGCAGGGTGGCCATCAGGCGGGCCCCGGAACAGCCCAATGGGTGGCCAAGGGCGATGGCGCCACCGTTGACATTGGTTTTGGCCAAGTCCGCGCCGATCTCCTTTTGCCAGGCCAACACCACCGGGGCAAACGCTTCGTTCACCTCGAACAGGTCAATGTCACCCACCGTGAGCCCGGACTTCTCCAGCACCTTGCGAGTGGAGGGGATCGGTCCGGTGAGCATGGTCACCGGATCCACACCGGCCAGGGCAAACGTGTGAAAGCGGGCCCGCGGTGTGAGGCCCAGCTTGTTGGCCATCTCCTCGCTCATGATGAGCACTGCGGCGGCACCATCGCTGATCTGTGACGAGTTGCCAGCCGTGATGCGACCCTCGGGGAGGAAGGCGGACTTCAACTTGCCCAGCGTTTCCATACTGGACTGCGCCCGGATGCCTTCGTCGGTGGTCATGAGGTTGCCCTCGGCATCAGTGACGGGGATCATCTC
>JANYHQ010000220.1 GCA_025358985.1 Acidimicrobiales bacterium | reverse complement strand
GATGCTCGCCTCGACGTACTGGCTTCACTCGATCACAGCGTGTCGCGCCGGGGGGCATTTGCGGTGGCGTTGGGGTCGGGTGAATCGTCGGCAAAAGTACGCATATTGGGAGATTCAGCAATCGAACCAGGCACCCACGGACTGGTACGTATTCATCTTCCAACCACGTTGCCGCTCGCTCCCGGGGACCGCTTCATCTTGCGTGACCATGGGCGCGAGGAGACAGTGGGGGGCGGCGAGATTCTCGACGTGGATCCGCGGTTGCCCGCCTCCAAGGCCCGCCCGGACAGCTCGGTGGCGCGGGTGGTGGCGGAGCGCGGTTGGGTGGACGCAGCTCAGTTGGAGCGCCTCACCGGACAAGCATGGACAGGGCCGGTGCTAGCCGGGTCATGGGTGGTAGATCCGGTTGCGTTGACCACCGAACGAAACCTATTGAGGGCACGTGTGGCCGAGGCCGGGCCGCTGGGACTGGACCCTGCCGGCCTCACCGACCGGGCCCGGGCCGTACTCCCCACGTTGGCTGACGAAGGTATTGGCATCAGTGAAGGGCGCGTCCGGACTCTGGAACAACTGGATCCGTTGGCCGATCACCCCTTCATACGTACGCTTAGTGACAATCTGTTCTCGCCGCCGGACGCACTCAGCGTAGACCGACTGGAATTACGGGAACTGGTACGGCGAGGACTAGTGGTGGAACGTGATGGCGTCTATTTCAGCCCACAGGCCATTGCCCAGGCTGCTTTGGCCGTAGCGCGGCTTTTGGTGAGTGTTCCCGACGGTGTCACGGTGGCAATGGTGCGCGATGAATTGGGCAACAGTCGCAAACACGTACTGCCGCTACTGGCTCACCTCGACGCCACCGGTGTCACCCGTCGACGCGGAGATGTGCGCATCGGCGGCCCCAAACTTCCCACCATCGTGGCGTGACCCCTATGCGGAAACGCGTTATTATCGGCGCGCTTATGGTTGGACTGGTGGCCGCCACTGTGGTGGGGCTGCGAGCTTCCGGACAGATCCGCCTCATGGCCATGGTGGCGGCGGGCGTTCTCTACGGGATGGTGCTGTATTTGGCCCGTCGCCATTTGGTGGTACCGCCTCGATTCACGATGGTGGCGTTGGGGGTGGTGCTCGTTGTAGGCCTGTGCGGCCCTCCGCAACGTTCTCGTGACGTATGGGCGTATGCCACGTATGGACAGATGGTGCGAGATGGCCATGACCCGTACGTGGAGCGACCATCGGAAATCGCCCCCAACGCATTCACCAGGCGGATGGCTCCCGGGTGGAAGCACGCCCGCGCCGTCTACGGCCCGGGTTTCCTGGCCGTAGCCGCCGTGGGGATGACGGTGGTGGCCCATGCCCCCGTCTCTGCCCAGAACCGAGCAGTACTGGCCCGATTGTGGTTTCAGGTCGTGGCCAGCCTGGCTCTCCTAGGTGCGCTTACTATTCTGTGGCGGACCACCCGTGACCCCGTTACGTTGTTCGCCCTCGGCCTCTCGCCAGTGGTCACCATCGCCATTGTGCATGAAGCACACAACGACCTGTTGGTGGGCGTCGCCTTGTTGGCCGCAGTGGTACTGGCCCGCAAGCGGCCGGTGGTGGGCGTGGCGGTAGGCAGCTTGGCGGTACTCATCAAGGTGTCGGCACTGTTGCCGCTGGTCGGGTTGGTGGGGTGGGTGCTGTTCCACCATGGCTGGAAGCAAGCGGTGAAGGGCACGGTGGGTGCGCTGTTGCTGATCGCTGCCACGTACGGGGCGGTGGGCGGCCAGCGAGTGGTACAGCCGATCCTGGCGGCCGACCGGCTCATGTCGAGTTCGTCGATCTGGTCGCTGGACTGGTTGGGATCCCTCCACCTAGCCCAACTCATCGTGGCCGTGTTGGCGGCTGTGGTGTTGTTGGCCCGGCGGCGCGACAGCGACGGTGCGCTGGCGGTGGCCGGTACCGGCTTGGCTTACCTTTTGGCGGCCGCCTACGTGTTGCCGTGGTACTCCGGATGGGTATTGCCGGCGGCTGTTCTGGCGTGGCGATCCAGAACCACGCAGTTACTGCTGTTGTTCTCCACGTTGTCATTCATCACATACGGCACGGGTACGACGTTCGACAGCGCGCTGTTATCTGAGATCCACCATCAGATGATCCGACGGTACCTACCGCTGTTCGAGATCGCCGCCATCGCAGCACTGGCCGTGGCCAGCGTGCGACGGGCCATGTTGCAACCCCGTTGACCAATCAAATGTTGCCATCGACGACGGCTTGACGGATCCACGGAATGACCTCGTCCAACATGGTGTCAAGCGTGGTGGTGGCCTCAAACCCCAATACCCGCTTGGCCTTTTCCACTGACGGGATTCGCTTTTGGACGTCGTATTCGTACGGATCATCACTGATCCAGTTAAAGGGTTTGTCGGTGCCGTGGATCTTGGTCCAGATGAGTTCGGCCAGGGCCAACACCGTGGTTGATTCTTCGGTGGAGATGTTGAAGTCTTCATTCAGCGCATCTGGATGTTCCATACACACCGCGATTCCCCGAGCCAGATCGCCACCGTAGGTGTAATGACGGATCTGCGTGCCTGCACCCAGCAGATGCAACGGATCTTGGCCCTTCACGATCTTCTGCACGATGTCGGGCACCACGTGACTCATGGCCAGTTGCACATTGCCGCTGAGCACTTCGTGCTCGCCCAGGGCCCGACTCTCACCGATGCCCACGCAGTTGAACGGACGCACGATGGTGTACGGCAGCCCATACTGCTGATGGGCGGCAATGGCGAAGTACTCCACGGCCAACTTCTGAAATCCGTACGAGGACAGCGGCGGTGGCACCTTGCGCTCGTCGCCCTCCACGCTGGGCCAGTGGTCGGTGGATTCGAACACCATGGAACTCGACAGGTAGGTGACTTTCTTCAGCCGACCGGTGCCGCTGGCATAGGCCTTGAGTGCGGCGTCACACGAAGCCGCAATGATCCGCTCGTTGCTGGCAAGCAGATCGTATGCGTACGCATGGAAATAGCTGATGCCACCAATGAGCGCAGCCCCCGCAATGAAGTGGTCACAGTCCGATGCCAACTCCGTCATCAACGCCACATCCGTGCAGTCACCGATGACGAACTGATAGTTGGCGTTGTCGTCATAGCTCTTGGTGACCTTGCCGTATTTGGAGTAGTTGTCGATTCCCACCACCTGATGGCCGCGTTTGAGCAACTCTTCCACCACGTATCCACCGATGAACCCGGCAGAACCAGAAACGAGCACCTTCGACATGTCAGCTGTCCTTTTGTTGCGGGCTGGATTGTTGCGGGGTGGAACCGGGTGGTGCCGGGGGAAGGGTGAGCGCTGGACCATAGGCGTAGCGGTACCACCGCAGATATTTGGGAAGCCAGGAGGCCATCTTGAAGTTCGACAAGCCAAACGTGCGGTCCAACCAGATGGTGGGTAGTTCGGCGACGGGTTGACGATAGCGACGGGCCTTGGCCACCAGTTCCAGTCCCACTTCGAAGCCGGCATCACTCTCGATGCCCACGCGGCGCACAAAATCCACCGAGTACGCCTTGAACGAGTTGGTGGCGTCGTTGGTACCCACTCGGGCCAAGAGGTGTAGCGACCGACCGGCGCTGCGCGAGAGGAACTGTTTGAACCACGGGCCGCCCACCTGCTGGCCTCCGCGCATGTAGCGCGACGCCGCTGCCACCACCACTCCTCGCTCCACCAGTTTGGTGAGCGGATCTATCTGCGCCGGATCGTCGCACCCGTCGGCCATTGTCACCACCACCACCGGCGCCGACGCATGATCGATACCGAAGCGGATGGCCATGGCCGGTCCGCGACCGTAGGTGTTCAGGGTTGGATGCACTCGGGGGTCACGGGCGGCGTACTGCTCCACGAACGGTGCGCTGGTGTCGTCCGGCGAGTCGTACACCACCAGTACCTCGCAGGGCAGTCGCACCGATTCAAAAATGCGATCTAGACACTCGGTGACACCGTTGCCCTCGTTGTACACGGTGACCACCACCGACACCCTCAGTCGGTCTTCTTCTGATGCCAGCGTGGGGTCCGAGGCGCGACGATGCGAGCGGGTGTTGGTGGGCACGTTCATCGTTAGATCCGGACGCCGTTGCCGGTGATATTCCAGATGTCGATCACTGGCTTGGTGGTGGAGAGTTCTGCATAACGACGGTGAGGGGCTCCGATCACCACCACATCGCTACGCTCTAGCACTTCCTCTTCAGAGAGCAACGCAGGGTCTGTGCGCACATATGGGTCGGCGGTGAGCACATCGCCAGCGCGGAAGCGCAGGATCCGTTTGAGCTTGTAGCTGAGGCTGGAGCGCGTATCGTCGCTCTCCCCCTTGAAGGCCATGCCCAAAATCCCCACTATCATGGTTTTCAACTCGAACCGCTGAGCCATACGCGACACCACATACAGCGGTAGACCTTCGTTCACCAACATCGCGGAATGGCCCAGAACAAATTTGTTGTCGTTGAATGCCGCCAATTGCATGGTGTCTTTGAACAGACAAGGCCCTGCGGCGAAACCAGGCCCTGGCATGTCCTGGGCACGCGGATATTCGAACGTGATGGCGTGGCGGATACGGTCAAAATCCAGTCCAAAGTCGTTGGCCATCATGTACAACTGATTGGCGGCGGCAAACTTGATATAGCGCCAGGTGTTGGTGAACAGCTTGGCCAACTCCGCTTCCTCGGGGCTCACATGCACCGTACGTTCCGTGAGGTGGCGGAACAGTTTGTCGGCCCGGGCCACTGCGTCGGGCGAGCGGGCACTGATGATCTGAGGCAGATCAAACAATTCCGTCATGGCCTTGCCTTCGGCGATGCGCTCCGGGCAGAACGCCACCTCCACGTCCACGCCGGCCGCCGCCAGACCCTCCTCCACCAGTGCTGTGACCCCCGGATACACCGTGGAGCGCAGCACCAGAAGTTGTCCCGCCTGCAGGAACGGGTGCAGGGTGGCCACTGCGTCGGGGACGGCCCTGGCATCGGGGTTGAGATGCTCGTCCACCGGGGTGCCGATGACCACGATGACGTGACGAGCCAGGCCGATCGACGCCGGATCGGTGCTGGCACTGAGTCGGCCGTCAGCAATCACCCGAGCCAACACTGGACCGGCATCAGGTTCGTCAAAGGGCAACTGCGCGGCATTGACGGTGTCAACGGCGGCGGCATTGATGTCGTGGGCCACTGTCCGCAGGCCCCGTTCGGCAAAGGCGATGGCCAACGGCAGTCCCACGTGGCCGCATCCACCCACCACCACGACATCAAGGGGAAAGGTGTCGGCCTGGGTCATGGCGCGCAGGTTAGTGGAGCGCCTCACGCCCTCAGAGGACCGCGCCACCTGGCCCCGCCCACAAACCACTACAAGAACGGGTTACTTCTTGGTACTTGTCTGGGAACGTGGGCTATTTGGGGATCTTCCCAGTCAAGAATGAGGTTCCGACCCATTCTTGTCGCGGTTGGGGTTGTGGTTGGGTGGGGTGGGTGGGGCCGCACTCCGCTACGGCTCCACCAGAATCTTCACGTGCTGGTCCGGGTGAGCCAGGGCCGCAAATGCGTCGGCCACGCCGTCCAACCCCACCGAGCCCGTGATGAGCGGTTCGGCGTCGATACGCCCTTCGGCCAGATGACCCAACGTGGCAGTGAACTCTTCGGGGGTATAGCCCAACACGAACTGCAGGTTCAGTTCCTTGTTGATACCGAAGATGGGCTGCACCATGTCGTCCTGCATGCATACGCCCACCACCACGATCCGGCTGTGTCGGGGGGCGCGCTTCATGGCGTGGTTCACTATGCCCGGCAGTCCAATGGCGTCGAATTGCACCAGCGTGGACGTACCACCTACCCGCTTCCACCCATCGATGCCCTCCTCCACGCCAGGGTCCACCACCGTGGTGGCTCCCATGAGCGACGCCAGTGCCCGGCGCACCGGGGAGAAGTCGGCCGCCACGATCACCTCCACCCCCGCCAAACGCAGGGCCGCAATCACCGCCAACCCCACAGGTCCACATCCGTGGACCAAAGCCGACTCGCCGGGCACGATGGCCGACTTGGCTACGGCATGGACGCCTACCGCCATGGGTTCAGTGAGCGCCGCATGACGCACCGGCAGTCTGTTGGGTACCGCCAACAGCATTGGCGTGGACACCAACATGCGCTCGGCGTAGCCACCGGAGAAGGTGTTCGAGTACGCCATGCTGGTGACGTTCTCAGGGCCAGGAGGAAAGCCCGTGAAGATGATCGGCATCGAGGTGGCAAACGAACCTGTCGGCAATCCCTCGGTTCCGGGGCCGTGCTCGAGCACCTCCACCACGAATTCGTGGCCCATCACGATGTCGCGGTCCACATCCAATGTGGAGGGTGAACCCCCTTCTCGGCTCAGTTGCGTCATATGGCGGCCGTGATGCACAAAGTGCAAGTCCGAGCCACAAATGCCACATGCCACCACGCGCACCAGCGACTGTTGATGCCCAGGCACCGGTTCGGCTACTTCGTCAACTATGAGAGAGCCCTGGCGGAGCACTACTGCACGCATTCCACCTGCCTAGCCCGTTAGGCCCCGAGTCAGCCAGCCAGTTCAGTCAGCCAGTTCAGCCAGCCAGACGGGCCATGATCACCCGTCGCTCCCCCTCGTTGAGTCCGCCCCAGATGCCGTGTGACTCACGGATGCGGATGGCGTAGTCGAGGCAGTCGCCCTGCACGCAGCAGTTGGCGCATATTGCCTTGGCGCTCACCTCTCGCTGCTCCTTGTCCTCTTTTCGTTCGAATGTCGAAGGCGGAAAGAACATCGCGGACTGTGGCCCACGACATGACGCTCGACGT
>JANYHQ010000211.1 GCA_025358985.1 Acidimicrobiales bacterium | reverse complement strand
CTCAGACGTATTCAAGGGCGCTTGTACGGTGATGTTGTGCAACTTCCCCGTTTCGCACGCCGTAGTGCGCTCATCTCCCTGTTCTCCTTGCTCACGGCCACCGTCCTTCCGGCGGCACCGGCCAATGCCCATTGGGTGTTAGCCCCACGGGCGCAGGCGGCGCCTACTCCTGTCCCCGTGAGGTCCCCCGCCGCCCCCAAAAAGGCCACGAAGACCACGAAGAAAAAAGTCTCCAAATCAACGAAGAAGAAGACCACCAAGAAACCCGCAACTACAAGTACGAGCACCAGCACCACGCTGGCGCCTTCACCGGTACCCGTGTCAGTGGCCGTCGATCCCAATGCCAGCACCACGGTGGCCACGCTTCCTCCCGTCACCAGCACCTCACTCAAACCCGGCCCCACTACCACCCTTCCGGCCGCTCCGTTCCCGGCCCCCGCCGCTGCCCCTACCCGGCCCAGCGCCGCCACTCTCGACCCCTACCGCGGCGTGGGCATGTGGGTGGATCGATACGACTGGACCACCCAATGGTCCAAGAAGCCACTGCCCCCGGTAAACGTCGCCAGTGTGGACAAGATGGCATCCGTAGGTATACAGACGATCTATATCCAGGCCGATTACTGGTCCAACCCCACCGATGTACTCGAGCCCGACAAGTTGATTCCCATTATCAATCGGGCCCATGAACTGGGCATGTATGTGGTGGTGTGGTACTTGCCGTCGTTCCAAGATGTAAACACCGATCTGCGTAAAACGGTGGCCATTGCCAACCTCGACGTGGATGGCATTGACATCGACATCGAAGATCGCGCTGGTGTCAAAGACGTGGCCGAACGCAATCGTCGACTCATCGCATACGCCCAAGCGCTACGTGGCTTGCTGCCCGGACGGGCCATCAGCAACGACATCGTGGCCACCACGCTGCTTGATGCCGCGCCCAACTTCTGGACTGATCCCAGTGGTGTGGTGAAGCCCGGCCCATCGTATTGGGGTGGTCCATTTCCGTACCGTGAGATCGCCCCGTCATTTGACATGTGGATGATCCAGAGTTATTGGACGCAACGTTCGCTGGCCTCGGGATGGCGTGACGGCTACCGCTACACGCTGGAGAATGTGAATCGCTTGCGAGCCAACCTGGGACGCAACGATGTGCCTATCCAGGTCATCGGGGGAGAGGGCGGCAAGGACAAGACGATCAATGAATTTGCCGGTTTCTTGGCAGGCTCTCGCGATGCTGGCTCCACCGGTGTGTCGTTCTACGACTGGGCCGTGATGACCCAGACCTGGGTTCCGTATTTCTGGTCGTTCCGTTACGTGGCCCCCGGCACTGACCCGGATCCGCGCTTTGCCCCCACTGCGCTGCCGCCATATGCCCCGCTACCCCAGCCACCAGTAGTGGCACCCACTACGACCACCACTGTTCCCATTCCCGGGCAACCCGTTCCGGTGACGGCTCCGGTGCCTCCTACCGCGGCCCCGGTACCCGTGCCGGTCCCGGCCACCACGTCTACGGTGCCCCCGCCGGTATACGTCCCGCCACCCCCGCCCCCTCCCCCTCCGGCGTAGCCGGTACACCTACGTCGAGTGGAGCGGGGGTTGCGCCCCCCGCAATCGGGACTCCACTCGGTGAGCGGGGTTGGGTGTGTGGAGTGTGGGGTGGGGATGAGGGTTACGCTCGAGCCATGCACGGTGGGTCCACACTCGACGCTTTGGTGGCAGAGTTGCGCGCCGCGTTGGCTCCGGGCCGAGTGCTGAACACGGCGGCCGAGAAGGCGCTGTATGCCAAGGACGGGTCGGCCACCACGCCCAGTGCCCCTGCGGTGGTGTGTCTACCGGTGTCGGCCGCTGAGGTGCAGGCCTGTATCCGTATTGCCCAAGCCCACGGGCGGGCCATCACCCCGCGAGGGTCGGGGACGGGGTTGGCGGGCGGCGCCATCCCATTGGATGAACCGGTGGTGATCACCACCACCAAGATGAACAAAGTTCTGGAGGTCAACGCCGAGGAGCGCTATGCCTGGGTGGAACCAGGGGTACTCAATCTCGACCTCACCAAGATCGTCAGCGCGCATGGCATCCACTATGCGCC
>JANYHQ010000189.1 GCA_025358985.1 Acidimicrobiales bacterium | reverse complement strand
TCTCGGTGCGCTACCGGGTGGACGCGCAAACGTTTTCCTTTGGTGAGATCACGCTGGTGCTCGGTTTGGCGTTCATGCGGGCGCCGGAGTTCCTGATTGCCCAGATGCTGGGACTGTTCATCACCTACGCCATTCGTGGCTCAAAGCCGGTTCGTACCACGTTCAATCTGGCATCGACTGCCTTCACGTCGAGCATTGCCGTGATGATCACCAGAGCGTTGGCTGGCAGTGATCGATCGTCGCGTTCCTCGGCGCTGTGGATTGCCATACTGGTAAGCGCCGCCGCTACCGCCCCCATCCAATCTGTGCTGGTGGCGCTGGTGCGATCAATTGCGGAACGCCGATGGTTGCTGCGAGACGCTCCTCGGATGGCATTGTTCACCGAGCTCAATGCCGTAGCCGTGGCCGCCATGGGGGTATTGGTAGCCATCGTGTTGGGTGCGGTGCCGTTGCTGTCAGCAGTTGCCACGGTGCCTCTCTTGCTGATTTACGTATTCAGTCGACTACTGGTCAAGGAATACACGCTTCGTACCAACGTGGAGTTTCTCTACGAAACAGCTCAAGCCATTCATCGCACACCCGATGCCGAACGGGCGTTGGAAAACCTTTTGGACCGGGCTCGCACCAGTTTCCGGGCTGAGTACGCGGCCGTCCTCGTGCGCCGACCCGACTCCAATACGTGGCTTCGTTTCACCATCGGCTCCACCGCCGAAGTCGACGGCGCAGCGGTGGAGGTGGACGAAGCACCAGCATGGATCCCGGTCGGCCACGAAGCCGTGCTGATCCATCAAAATCGGCATAGTTCTTCCGATAGCAAGGCCCTTCTGGAACAAATTGGAGCCCTCAATGCCATGGTGGCTGCGTTGCGTAACGAGACCGAACTGATCGGGCTGTTCATCGTGGCCGACCGCAGCGGTGGAGTCATAGGTTTCAATGAACAGGACAGGCGCCTGTTTTCGTTGCTGGCATCTCAGGTTGCCATCGGCTTGGAAAACAGCCAGTTGGAGCGCTCGTTGGGGGCCCTGACGCGCATGGAGGAAGAACTTCGTCACCAGGCCACCCATGATGCACTTACCGGTCTTGCCAACCGCACCCTGCTGTCATCGGTGTTGGAACGCCCCGATCATGATGAACGTGCAGTACTGCTCATCGACCTCGACGATTTCAAGACCATCAACGACAGCCTCGGCCACGCCGCTGGTGACCAGGTATTGGTGATGGTGGCCGACCGACTGCGCTCCGCCGTACGGGAGGAAGATCTCGTGGCCCGCCTCGGTGGCGACGAGTTCGCCATCGTGCTCGGCGTCAGTTCCACCGGACGCAGCGCCAGGGAAACAGCGGAACGGGTTTCTGAGGCCATCAGTCCACCAATGCGCGTCGCAGGACGCGATGTTGAGGTGCGATGCAGTATCGGTATCGCCAGTGCCGCTCACGGAGTGCCGATCGAAGAATTGGTACGTAACGCCGACGTGGCCATGTACGCCGCCAAGCACGGCGGCAAGGGCCGGCATATGGTGTTCGAATCAGGCATGGATGACTCTGCTCGTGAGCGCCTGCAGATCATCAGCGGCCTGAGATCAGCAATGAGTCTTGAGCAGCTCAGCGTGGCCTATCAACCAATTGTGGAGTTGGCATCGAGTTCAGTGGTGGCCGTGGAGGCGTTGTTGCGCTGGGAGCACGCTGAGCTTGGTCCGTTGGGACCCGACCGATTCATCCCCCTGGCTGAAGAGAGCGGTCTCATCATCGCCATCGGGCATTGGACTCTGCATCGTGCCTGTAGCGAGGTGGCTGCTGCGCTGAGCCCGAGTGGTTCCCCACTCGAGTTGCATGTGAACGTGTCGCCACGCCAAATCGCTGATCCGGAATTCGCATTACTGGTGGAACAGGTGACCACGGCAACAGGACTGCATCCAAGTCGGTTGGTGCTCGAGATCACCGAAAGAACCGCACTCGCCACCTCGGAGTTGCTCTTCACCAACGTCAGGGCGCTGCGTGCACTGGGGGTCCGGCTGGCCCTCGATGACTTTGGCACCGGCTACTCGTCAGTGGCTGCCGCCCACGGATTTCCGCTTGATCTGATCAAGATCGATCAACTCTTTGTGCGAGCCCTTGATCCGTCGTCGGACTCTTCTCTGGTGAGAGCAATCCTGGCCATGGCTGAATCGCTGAGTTTGATGTCCGTTGCTGAAGGTATCGAGACGCTGGAGCAGATGAACGTGTTGATGCAACTCGGTTGCCCATACGGCCAGGGGTACCTGTTTGCCCGACCCTCCCCCATCGGGGAGCTCACGGCGCAGTGGACTCTGGCCGGCGTATGACCACTTACTAGTTTCGGGGCACTTCCAACCAGGGTCGATCCTTGTCGGTACGCACATCACCGGGCAGGCCAAGTACCCGCTCACCCAAGATGTTGCGCATCACCTCCGACGTGCCACCCTCGATGGAATTGGCCCGATTGCGTAGGAATTGATACTGCGGGTTGACCCCGCCCATGGCGCCACTGCGATGCAAGTTGTACTCGTCGAAGAGCAACGCATCTGCGCCCATCAGGTTCATACAGAACTCCGATATGGCCTGATTGAGTTCGGCGAAAGCCAGTTTCCCGGTGGACCCTTCAGGCCCCGGGGTGCCCATCTTGCGGTTGGCTGACGCGCGTAGGTTGGTGAGCCTGGTGGCTTCGGCGGCCACCCAGAGCGACATGAGCTGATCGCGTGCGGCACCGCGTTGAGCGTCACACATACGACCCTTGTACTCCTGGTACAAACGAACCGCCTGGGCAATCTGTCCGCCACCGCGCGGTATCACCGCACCACCGATGGAAACCCGCTCGTTCATCAGCGTGGTGAGCGCCACCCGCCATCCATCGCCCACATTGCCGAGGCGCTCTTCGTCAGGGATACGGGCGTCGGTGAAGAACACCTCATTGAACTCGGCATCTCCGGTCATCTGACGCAGTGGACGGACCTCCACACCCGGGCCCTTCATGTCCACCACGAAATAGGTGAGTCCCGAGTGCTTCGGTGCCGTTGGATCTGTACGAGCCACCAGCATGCCCCAACGGGCCAGATGAGCCAAGGTGGTCCACACCTTCTGACCATTGATGATCCACTCCTCGCCGTCCTTGATGGCGCTGGACGACAGCCCGGCCACATCGGAGCCAGCGCCCGGCTCACTGAACAACTGGCACCACACCTCTTCGCCGGTGAACATCGGCCGCAGATAGCGACTCTTCTGCTGGTCGCTGCCCCACGACACCACGGTGGGAGCACCCATACCGTGTCCGATGGGATTTCGAGACGAGGCCTGCGGGGCGCCCGCCGCTCGAAGTCGAGCATCGATGAAACTCTGCGACTTGGGAGCCAGATCCAAGCCGCCGTGCCCTACCGGAAAATGAACCCACGCCAAGCCCCGGTCGAACTGGGCGCCGAGAAAGGTGATGGCATCGGTTGACGCCGGAGGAAACGACTGGAGGAGTTCATCAATCAGTGCGTCCACCCCATGTTCAGTGGCGTGCGCTGCTGGCGTTGGCTTGTCGATGACACTCATGAGCGCAGACTACCGAAGCCACTCAGCCGAATGTGAACTCAGGTGGCCGCTTTTCCAGAAACGCCCGCATCGCCTCAGGGTGATCCAGCGTTTGCGCGGTCATGATCTGCGTACGGTTCTCCAGGTCGATGCCGGCTTGGAGGCTGGGTATCTCCAACTGACTCCACATCACCTCCTTGGTCATCCATACCCCCAGAGGGCTGTTACGCACGATGGAGCGGGCCACGGTCAGTGCTTCGTCAAGTACGTCGGCATCGCTGACCACTCGCGTCACCAAGCCAATCCGGTCAGCTTCGGCACTGTCCACTATTCGACCAGACAGCAGCAGTTCAAAGGCTCGTGACGCCCCGATGAGGCGCGGCAACATCCAACTGGAGCCGATGTCGCAACCCGACAGGCCGATACGGACGAAGGCGGCATTGAACGTGGCCGACGTGGAGGCCACCCTCACGTCACTGCCCAATGCCAAGGCCAATCCCCCGCCTGACGCAGCACCGTTGACGGCGGCGATGATTGGTTGGCGCAGTCCGCGCATCTGCGGGATGAGCGTGGCGATGTGCTGTTGCACCCTCATGCCGTTGGCCACCCGACCGTACTGATCGGCATCCGGGAGTTCGCCGTAGCCGGTGAGATCAAGCCCCGAACAAAAGCCTCGGCCAGCGCCCGTGAGCACGATGGCCCGCAGCCCCGCCAAGGCACCCAAC
>JANYHQ010000162.1 GCA_025358985.1 Acidimicrobiales bacterium | reverse complement strand
GTGGTGGTGGGTGGTGGCCGAGGAGTGGGCTCGGCCGAGGGGTTCGCCCCACTCGAAGCGTTGGCGTCGTTGCTCAATGGGGTGGTGGGTTGTTCGCGAGCGGTGACCAACAACGGGTGGCGACCCCATACGGATCAGGTTGGACAAACGGGCACCCGTATTGCGCCCGACATCTACCTGGCCTGCGGCATTTCGGGAGCCATCCAGCATTGGGTGGGGGCCATGGCCGCCAAGGTGATTCTGGCCATCAACACCGATCGTGACGCCAACATGGTCACCCGGGCCGACTACGCCGTGATCGGAGACCTCCATCAAGTGATCCCGGCCATCACCGCAGAGATCGAACGGCGCCGATCCGCCCCCTGAACCCAATCCCGAGTTCCTATCCCGATCTCGTAGCAAAATTCGGCGTCGGCGAGGGAGTTTTGCGACGGGATCAGTCGGTCGCAAAATTCGCCGTAGGGGCCGCTGACTCCTCACCAAATAGAGCCCGCACCGCATCACGGAACCGGAACACGTCTACCCCTAGGGCAACCCGCCATTTTGTGGCCAGCGGGTCACCCTGCTGCTCGGCGCCATCACCGACTTGGGCGAACAACGGCTGACGTAGGTCCACCACCGTGGTGCCCCACGCCGCACCGCCGCCCATGTCCACCGTGACGGGGAGTAGCGGCGCATCCACTATCGACGGGTCCACCCACGCCATGGCGGCCAACAGATCATGCTGCGGACACTCCCCGGGTGGTGAAAAAGTGCTGCCGAAACGGCGATAAAAACGAATTGGTTCATCCAGAAACGCAGCCGCGGCACTGCGATGTTGCGCCAACAACTCGAACTCCAACGGACCCAATGTGGCCCGGTTGGTGACGTCGAGTCCCACCAGCATCCCGGGTCGGGGCCACGCGGTACCGATGACAACGGAGGCGCCGGCCGGATCGTGCACGATGTTGGCCTCCCCCAGTGGCAGTGCGTTCCCAGGTCCCCGGGCCACGCCCCCCATGATCACGATCTCACCCACCGAGGGCACGACCTCCGGGTGATCCGTCACCAAATGGGCGACGTTGGTCAATGGTCCCAACGTGAGCAACGACACTTCGCCAGCACCATCGAGCAGCAACCGGCGCATCAGCACCACAGCCGAAGTGTCGCCGTGGACAAACGGTGCGGGCATTCGATTGGTGTTGCCCAAACCGTCGTCGCCGTGGATGAACGTGGCCCGCTTCAGGGCCGGTGCCGCCCGGAACGGACCGGAACTGCCGAGCGCCACGGGTATGTCAGACCTACCGGCGGCGTGCAGTACCCGACACACACTGGCCGAAGCCACCGCCACATCCACATTGCCCCACACAATGGTGATGGCCAGTACGCGGACGGTGGGCTCTTGCAAAAGCCACCACAACGCCGTGGCATCGTCCACGCCTCCGTCGGTGTCCACAATCACAGGTCGCTGAAGGCTCACATCGCAGTATTGCCCGTGTCGTGCGACACTGCCCCCATGGACGAACTCAGCGGGCGTACGGCATTCATCACCGGTGGCGCGTCGGGCATCGGGTTGGCCACCGCCCACGCACTCGGCGCACAGGGTATGAATTTGGTGATCGCCGACATCGAGGATGGCGCGCTGGGCACCGCTGAGGCGGATCTGGCGGCGGCCGGCTATCCAGTGATGGGTATGCGCTGCGACGTACGCAAGGTGGCTGATCTCGAAGCGGCGGCCAAGGCCACGGTTGACCGATTCGCAGGTGTACATATTGTGTTCAACAATGCCGGGGTGGTGGCCACGGGTCGAGTGGAGGACATTTCCACCGAAGCGTGGGAGTGGGTGATGGATGTCAACCTGTGGGGCGTGATCCACGGGTGTCGGGTGTTTCTGCCAATCCTCAAATCACAGGGCGCGCCTGGACACTTTGTGAACACGGCATCAATGGCTGGGTTGAGTTCCGGTCCGCTCATGTCGCCGTACTTTGTGTCCAAGTTCGGTGTGGTGGCGTTGTCCGAAGGTATGTGGCACGAGGCCCGCATCGACAACGTGCGTATTGGAGTATCGGTACTGTGTCCCGGATTCGTACGTACGCGTATCCATGAGGCGGATCGCAATCGCCCCGAGGAGGTGGCATCGGCAACCACCGGCGATGCCGGCCAGCAGTTCATGGCGTTGCTCAGTGCAGGGGTGGAAGCGGGCCGTGAGGTGGGGGAGGTGGCTGCGCTGGTGGTGGAGTCGATCCGCACCAACCGGTTCTGGATCCTGCCCCACGGCTCTGAGTCCTATGCCGCTGTTCAACGTCGCGCCAACGCCATCATCGACGGTGCTGCGCCCCCTCAATTCGGCAACAGTTGACCGGCGATGTGACTGGATAGGGCCATGGAACGCGTCGAGTCGTCCTGGCCAGGTGGTGCTGCACTACGACGCCGGCTTCGACCGTATTGGCGCAATCACCAAGCAACCCACGCAGTGGAGTAGTGGCGCGGGGAAGTGTGTTACCAAG
>JANYHQ010000143.1 GCA_025358985.1 Acidimicrobiales bacterium | reverse complement strand
GTTGGTACGGGCCCGGGCCCGTCATGTGGTGAGCGAGAACCAACGAGTACGTGATTTCGCCCATGCCATGCGAGCCGGGGATGTGGAAGAGGCCGGGCAACTGATGTACGCCAGTCATGAAAGTCTGCGCGCTGACTATGGTGTTTCCACCACAGTGCTCGACGAGATGTGCCGACGACTGGCGGCCATCCCCGGGGTTCTCGGGGCACGGCTCACCGGAGCGGGCTTCGGTGGTTGCGTGGTGGTGTTATGTCGACCGGGCACAGTGAATGAAGGCTGGAAAGTGCGGGCGGTTGACGGCGCCCACGCGGTGCACGAGCTATAGCGGGATGCGCCCCTACTGCAGAATATAGGGGGTCATCTGCCAGCTCCACCGGTAGCGACCCGGGGCCACCCGGAACCGAGGAAGGGTGTCCGGACCGCAACTGGCGGTACCCACTCCCCGCCTAGCGATGTCGAGATGCACAGCGGCCCCCGACCGGCGGTGGAGGTCCAACCGATCAGTGGCCACACTGAGGTCGTCCTGGGTGTGATGGGTGGCTGAGAACGAGGCCCGATGCTGATGTGGCTTACGGGTGTCGAGCAACTCCACCCGCATACCCATGGTGGAGGATTCCAGCGAAAACCACCTCACGTCGCACCGAGTACCGAAATCCTGAGGCATCACGTAAGGAAGCTCATCCAGCGCCGCCCGATACTGGCCCACCACCGATCCTGAGCAGCGATCCGGCTCATTCTCCCCGGGCCCCAGCCCGAACCAGTCCATGGTGTTGAAACCCGGCGTGGTGAGCCATGACATGCCCACTCGGGCTACGTCATCCCACGTTGACGGCACGTCCACCCGCTCATCAAACACCAATGCCCCGTTGGTAAGCAGACGAATCCGCTGGCGATGGACGGCGAACACACCGTTTGCGCCCTCGAGGTGATGCACCGTAGTGATGCCCTTGTCTTGGGTGATGGAAACCAGCTGGCGCTCCAACCGATCGAGGCCCCATCGACGCCACCTCACCAGTGCCTTGGCCGCTATGCCAGGAAACTCCTGATTGGGCAGCAACTTGAGGCCATCGTTGTCTGTGGGGGCACGCCACAACTCCGCCCGTGGGCCAACGGCGAGCACCGCTTTTCCTCCAATACTCAGCGCGCTGAGTAACCCGGTTTGGGTATCGATTGTGGCCTCTACCGGTCCGGCCGGAGTTTCTACAGCGGCGCTCAGTCGCGTTGTAGTTGGGTGCCAACCGACCGACTGTGCACCTCCAGGGGCCACACCACGCGATTGCTGACCCAGCGGGAATTGGTCCCACGCCATCTCGTGACCAAGCGGCGCCCACGCCGACGGGTTGGCCGTATGAAACCGCACACAGAACTGCACGTCCCCGGGAGGGACGGCAACGGCGACGTCTACGGTGACGTCGCGCTGAGGCTTGACCCGAGAGAACTCCAGTGGGCCGTGCTGCATGACCACCCCGTCCACCGTGAGTTCCCAGATGGCCGTCAGCCAGTCCAACGAGGTGAACCAGTTCCGATTGTGTATCCGTATGCGAACTCGGTCTGAGCGCCATGACACCAACTCCGTCCCCACCGGACGATGCACCCACGCCAATTCGCGCATGGCGGGATGCGGTGTTCCATCAGGCCCCACCAAACCGTCGGCCACAAAGTTGGCGTCGTTGGGCTGATCACCGAATTGGCCACCGTAGGCATAGCGCCAGTCATCTCGTTTCCTGCCAACCTGCTGGAACAGGCCATGGTCCTTCCACTCCCATACGAACCCACCCTGCAGACCCGGAGTCCGCTCGAATGCGTCCCAGTAGTCGGCCAAGGACCCATTGGAATTTCCCATGGCGTGGCTGTACTCGCACAGGATCCACGGACGAGGGTCGTCGTTGCGCTCAGCCGCTGTTACCAGATCAGCAATGGCCGGGTACATGGGACAGATGACGTCGGTGACGTTGTGGGCGCCCTTGTCGCCGGCCGCCGACCACGTCCGCATGATGGCACCCTCGTAGTGCAGCGGACGCGTGGGGTCGTAATGCCGGATCCATCCGGCCAACGCCTCATGATTGGCGCCGTAGCCGGACTCATTGCCCAGCGACCACATGATGATGCAGGCATGGTTCTTGTCGCGTTGGACCATGCGTGACCCACGAGCCAGCCAAGTACTGGCGTAGGCATCGTGGTTGCACAGCAAATCGTTGAACGCGTGGCTTTCGATGTTGGCCTCGTCCACCACGTACAGGCCCAGCTCGTCGCACAGGTCCAACAACCGAGGATCATTGGGATAGTGCGAGCAACGTACGGCGTTGACGTTGTGCTGCTTCATGGTGAGTGGATCAGCGCGCATATCATCGATAGTCACCGCTTTACCTCGAACCGGATGATGGTCGTGGCGGTTGACACCGCGAATCATGACGGCGGCGCCGTTGATGAGCAGTTCTCGGCCAGCCACCTGCACCGAACGAAATCCCACCAACTGCGCTACCGATTCAACCGCTTCACCAGCGCGCTCCAGAGTGATGAGTACCCGATAGCGCACCGGGTCTTCGGCCGACCACGCTTGTACCCCGTGTACCTCGGTACTGAGATCCACTACATGTCCAACGAAGCGGTAGGGCCGTACGTCGATGGGCACCGCGCCACGCCACCCCTCCCCCACGGGTTCCCCATCGAGGGTCTCCAGGCGCAAAGAAACTTCCCATACATGCGGCGCCCCCTCCGATGACACGGACGCGAAGGCATCGATGTCGAACTGCACGGTGGTACGTACACGTAGCGTCGCGGGACGTGACTTTCCCGTAGCTGGGTGCGCGTCGATGTGCACATCGGAGATGCTAATTGGGCCATCAGAACGCAGGAACACCTCCCGCGGTAGGCCTCCCATCCACCAGTGATCTTGGTCCTCTACGTAGCTCTGGGCTGACCACTTCACCACCACCAGTGCCAACTGATTGACTCCGGCCCGCAACGCCGATGTGATGTCGAACTCAGCCGCCAAACGGCTATCGGTGCTGAACCCGATGGGCTCACCGTTGACGAACACGTACACCACCGATTCGGCGCTGCCGATGTGCAACACGGTGCGCCGAGCCCGCCATCCGGTGGGCACCCGGAACGTGGTGCGGTACACGCCGGTGGGATTCTCACTTGGCAGTTCCGGCGGACGCCCTGCGAAGGGCATCTGCACGTTGGTGTAGTGCGGATGATCAAACCCCTGCGTGGTCCAGTGCCCGGGCACGGCCAGAGTTCCCCACGCTCCAGATGCGCCGTCGATGACCTCGCTGATGTCGGCCGTGGTGACCTGGACGGGTTGATTGCGCAGCCGAAACTGCCACCGCCCGTTCAATGACTTCACCCATGGCGACACGTCGCCGGCGCGAGCATCATCGAGCGACCGATGGGCAGTGAGGGGGCTGCCCATGTCGAGACGGGCCACTGACAGCGCCTGCGGATCGGCCCACGTCTGGGGGCCAAATGCGTTGAGTGCACACAGTTCAGTGGGGGTGGTGGAGGCAGATGCACGAGACACGCCTGCAGGTTCGTCCACTTGCTTCACAGAAGTCAACAGCGCCGCCCCCAACTCCTGTTGGATAGTATTTGAATTCGTTCGAATCGCTTCTCACTCAGCTGACAGGGCCCATGGCACCGCATCTCATCCACCTCCAGTCGCCGTCCACCAGCGTGATCGTCGACATCGGTACCGGCATTCCCACGATCCTTCATTGGGGCGCTTCACTGGGGGACCTTTCCCTGGGCTCCGCGGCACCGGACGACGCCCTATCGGCGCTGTTCGTGTACCCCGTGTCGCGTGGTGCACTCGACGTGGTGGCGCCTTTGTCGCTGATGCCCGAACACGGTTCCGGGTTTCCCGGTCGACCAGGATTGTCCGGTCGTCGCCGCGATGGATCGGCATGGGCACCGCGCTTCTCCGCCGATGCACCCGTTCCGACGGTCCACCAACCCGACCGCCACTCCCTGGTGAGTACGGCAACCGACCCC
>JANYHQ010000081.1 GCA_025358985.1 Acidimicrobiales bacterium | reverse complement strand
GAGATGGCCGGGTACAACAAGACATTGGGCAAGTTCCAGTTGGTGGATTTGCCTCCGGCTCCGCGTGGAGTGCCCCAGATCGAGGTCACCTTCGACATTGATGCCAACGGCATTGTGCACGTATCAGCCAAGGATCGGGCCACCGGCAAAGAGCAGTCGATGACCATCACCGGTCAGTCGTCCTTGGCCAAAGACGATATTCAGCGCATGGTCAAAGACGCCGAGGCGCACGCCGAAGAGGATCGTCAGCGCAAGGACGAGGCCGAGGTACGTAACCAGGCCGACACCCTCACCTATCAAATCGAGAAGCTGCTGCGCGAGCAGGGCGACAAGATCCCCGACGACGAGAAAACCCGTTTGGAAGCAGCCCTCAAGGACGCCAAGGACGCCATGGCCGGTTCGGATCTCGACGCCATCAAGCGGGCCACCGAGACCCTGGCCACCACCAGCCAGAGTGCCACCCAGAAGTTGTACGAGTCGGCGGCCGCCCAACATGCTGGGGGAGGCGCATCCGACAGTGGCAACGCCTCCAACTCCACGTTTGATGACGAGGTCATTGACGCCGAAATCGTCGACGAGAAGTAAGCGCGCCGATGACATCGGACGAACCGTCACTTGTAGAAGCGCAAGCGTCAGCAGCGCAACCCAGCCCCGGTGAGACGGCCGGGGCGGACGAAGCAGCAATAGAGGCTGATCTCGTCGAACTGGCCGACCCTGCGGTGTTGCTGCAACAACGAGATGAGTACCTCGATTCGCTGCGTCGGTTACAAGCCGATTTCGACAATTACCGCAAACGTGTCCAACGTGATCAGGAGATGGCGGGCGACCGCGCCGCGGAGAAGGTGGTAGCGGCCATGCTGCCAGTGCTTGACACGTTCGAAATGGCGCTGTCCCATGAGGAGAATCCCAATGGCAGCTCGTTGGCCAAGCTCCACGATCAATTGTTGTCAGCGCTGGAGATGCAGGGACTGGAGCGATTGGCGCCCATGGGTGAGCCCTTTGATCCGGCCGATGCCGAAGCGGTGATGCACGAAACGGGCGACGAGCCGTCGGCTGGGCCGGTGGTGTCGGAGGTACTGCGGGCCGGGTACCGATGGAGATCACGGGTGCTTCGGGCGGCCATGGTCAAAGTCCGAGACTGAGAACCAAAGCCACCAGAAGGGGGGAAGCAATGGCCGTACAGCGAGACTGGTTCGAGAAGGACTATTACAAGGCGCTGGGCGTGAAAGACGGAGCAACCGACGCCGAGATCACGAAGGCGTATCGCAAGTTGGCCAAAGCCAACCATCCCGACGCCAACCCCGGTCGCGAAGACCGTTTCAAAGAAATTGCGGCAGCCAACGAAGTTCTGTCGGATCCGGCCAAGCGCAAGGAGTACGACGAAGTACGCCGATCAGGCCCGGCCCAGGGCTTCGGTGGATCGGGTGCTGGGGCTGGCGCGTCCGGGTTTCGCTCCGATGACCTGGGTGATCTGCTGGGCAACCTGTTTGGACAGGGTGGTGGCCGAGGCCGCTCCCGCGGCGGCGGTCGAAGCCCGCGACGCGGCGATGACTTGGAGACCATTATCTCGTTGTCGTTCGCCGACTCTGTGGCCGGCGCAATCACTGCCGTTGATGTCATGGCCGACGCTCCGTGTGAAACCTGCAACGCCACTGGCGCCGCCCCGGGTACTACCCCGGTGCTGTGTTCCAATTGCGGTGGGCGTGGCACCATCGACGCCAACCAGGGGTTCTTCTCGTTCAGCCAACCGTGCACCACGTGCGGGGGTACGGGCATGCGGGTGGAGAAGCCGTGTCCCACCTGCCACGGCAGCGGGGCTCACCGCAGGGCTCGTACCGTGAAGGTCCGGATACCCGCCGGTGTGGAAGACGGTCAGCGGATTCGGCTCAAGGGTAGAGGGGGCGCCGGAGTCAACGGCGGCCAGCCTGGCGATCTTCATGTCACTGTCCGGGTGGCAGCGCATGAACTGTTCGGTCGACGCGGGTCAGATCTCACGCTGGTGGTGCCCGTGAGCTACGCCGAGGCGGCGCTGGGAGCCACCATCAAGGTGCCCACCATGGACGCTGCGGTAAGCGTGCGGGTTCCACCCGGAACCAGGTCAGGACGTACCCTGCGGGTGAAAGGAAGAGGCGCCCAAACCAAGGGTGGGTCAGGAGATCTGCTGGTGACGGTGGAGGTGGCCGTGCCCCAGGAACTCACGGCCGAACAGCGGGCAGCCGTAGAAGCCCTGGCGGCTGCCGGTGATGGTGCCGGAATCCGGACATACCTGGGGGTGTGACATGGCCAACTCAACCGATCCCATCATCACTCTGCACGCCACCCGTGCCGTATACGTGATTTCGGTGGCGGCCGAGTTGGCGGGCATGCACCCCCAAACCCTGAGGATCTATGAGCGAAAAGGGCTCTTGGAACCATCGCGTACGGGCGGAGGTAGTCGGCGGTACAGCCAGCGCGACATCGCCCGGTTACATCGGATTGCTGAACTCACCAACGTGGGCCTCAACCTCGAAGGCGTCAAACGGGTGATGGAACTCGAAGACGAGGTACGAGATCTGCGAGAACAGTTGAGCCTGGCTCGACTGGAGGCGTCGCGGGCGGTGGAAGACACTCGCCGCCAGTACCGACGCGACCTGGTGCCGTTCACGGGCCTTCCGGCACGACCGTTTCCGCCCCGCCGCTGACCCTGTTCTGAAACTGCTCGCTTCAGGATGCACGGGTTGGCACCGATGAGATGCCAGCATCTGCGTTCCTCAATTGTTGAAGCAAACGACGAGCCCTCCATGACGTCATCTCTCCCTCCCCGCCACCGCCTGATTGCTGTCCTTGCCGTGATACTGGCGTCGGTTGCTGGTTGCGGCTCCTCGAAGTCCTCGTTGAAGGCACAGGCAGTGGGTACCACGGTGGTCCAATCACCGCCCTCGAGCGCCATTGCCGAGCCGGCCGCTCGCCCCGGTGGGCCCGTCACCATTCATGTGCCGGTGGATCAACCCACCATCCAAGCAGCGGTGGATGCGGCTCTCCCTGGCGACCTGGTACTCATCGCGCCAGGCTCGTATCACGAGGCCGTGAAGGTGCACATCCCGCGGATAGTGGTGCGGGGCGAAGACCGCAATACGGTGATCCTCGACGGCCAAGACCAATTGGAAAATGGGCTTTTGGTGGCCGCCGATGGCGTGGCGGTGGAGAACCTCACGGTGCAGCGCTACCAGGTGAACGGAATCATCTTCACCAAGGCCTATGACGATACCGCGACCGATCCGTCGCAGCATCAGATTCTGCGGGGCTACCGGGCATCGTATGTAACCACCGCCAACAACGGGTTGTACGGGTTGTACGCCTTCTTTGCCCGAGGTGGGCAGTTCGATCATTCATATGCGTCAGGACATCCCGACTCCGGCGTCTATATCGGGCAATGCAAACCGTGTGATGCAGTGGTCACCGACATGGTGGTGGAAGCCAACAGCGTGGGTTACGAGGGCACCAACGCCAGCGGCAATCTGTACGTCATCAACTCCATCTGGCGTCGCAACCGGGTTGGCATCACCCCCAACTCGCAGGACATGGAAAAGTTGGCTCCCCAGGGTGACGTGGTGGTGGCGGGCAATCTGGTGGTGGACAACAACGAAGCCAACTCGCCGTCCACGGGCGGTGGCGCATTCGGTCTCGGTATTGCCATCGGTGGCGGCACCAGCAATCAGGTGGTGCGCAACCGGGTCACCGGCAACCGGACGGCGGGCATCGTGATCACCGACCTCAACAATTTTCAACCAGCGGGGAATCAGGTGAAGGGGAATGTGGCCCAAGGCAACGGAATTGACCTCGGCTATTACCTTTCTACCGGGCCAAACATCACCGCCATGGGCAATTGCTTCACCGGTAACACGTTCAGCACCTCTGGTCCGGACACCATCGAAACGGCACTGTCGTGTAGCGGCACAAACACCGATGGTGGCCCTCGGCTGATGTCGGACCCGGCCCGGTTCGCCGCTGAGGAGCCACCGGGCGTCGACTACCGCACCATCGCCCTCCCCGGACCGCAGCCCTCCATGGCCAACGCTCTCGCCGCCCCTGCTCGCTCGGCCGAGGGTCAGCGCCCCAACGTCGACGTCAACGCCATCACGATCCCCGCACCGTGAGGGCACCAGTACGTGCGCTGATGATCAGCGCGCTGTGGATATCGGCATGCAGTAGTACCAAACCGGTTGGCGTCGACGCAACTACGTCACCTACCACGGGTGTTAGCAACGGCACGCCGCTCACCACGGCACAAGCGGTTCGTCTGTCACGGGCCTTCTTCAACAACTACGACGCAGGCGGCGCCGAGGTGTTGGTGGTGGTGCCGCTTGGTAAGGCCGGGGGAGTTCGCCTTGAGGGCACCGTCAACTGGAAAACCCATTCTGGCCAGGGTGAAATTGTTACTGAGGCCTCGGATGGATCTGCGCCGCAGCGTCAACCCGTGTGGTGGTTCTCCCCCAACGATCTGGTCAACGGCGCCATCGTCACCACACAAGTGGGTCTCACCCAGGCGATGGCCGCAACGGGGCGGACGGGGGTCAAGTATTTAGCTCGGCCCATCGCCGACAAGTCGGCACTCGACACCACGGTTCGCTTCCTCGACAAGTTGGCCTCCGACCGGGCCGAAAACCCCGTACTGCTGCGCCAAGGTGATGTGGGGTTCCTTGGAGCGCAGACCATCGGAACAACGTTGACTGACCATATTCGGTTTGGGTCGCGGTCCACGCAGTACTGGATTGGTGTGTCGGACGCCAACCTGAAACAGGTCAGCGCCCAATTGTCAGGGCTGGCCAAGCCAACGGTGTTCACGATCAAGGCGCTCGGTGCCCGCACGATCACGGCGCCGTTGGCCGCCGAAGTGGTGGACGCCCGCCAGATCCCCGACATCTACCGGCGACTGCTCCAGCAGAAACAATGAGAACGAACTATCGGGAATAGTCCGCTCAATAAACTTGATACAGTAATTGTCAAGTTTGATTCGCTGACCGGGAGGCAATGACGTGGCACTGGATCCCAACAAATGGACCCTCAAGACCCAGGAGGCCTTCAACGCCGCCGTCGGGGCGGCCAAGGCCCGGTCCAACCCAGAGGTCACTCCCGAGCACGTATTGGCGGCGCTGCTCGGAATCGAGGAGGGCATCGTGCTCCCCGTACTGGCCAAGGTGGGAGTTTCCCATCAGGCACTACGGACGCAACTCGAAGCCACCCTGGCCAAATTGCCCCGGGCCTACGGCGGCGACGCGTCCATCGGCAGAGCACTACGTGATGCCCTCGAACGGGCCGACACCGAACGACAGACATTGGGCGATGACTATCTGTCCAATGAGCATCTACTGCTGGCCATGGCCGACCGGGTGGGTGCCAGTCGCGAGGACCTGCTCAGCGCACTGCAAACCGTGCGAGGCAGTCAACGGGTGACGTCGCAGAACCCCGAGGACACGTTCCAAGCGTTGGAGAAATACGGGCGTGATCTCACCGCTGAAGCACGTAAGGGCAAGCTCGACCCGGTCATCGGTCGCGACGAGGAGATCCGCCGCACCATCCAAGTCCTGGCCCGCCGTACCAAGAACAACCCTGTACTCATTGGTGAACCGGGCGTGGGCAAAACCGCCATCGTGGAAGGTTTGGCCCGGCGCATTGTGGACGGCGACGTACCCGAGAGCCTCAAGAATCGTCGCCTCATCTCGCTCGATCTGGCCGCCATGGTGGCCGGTGCCAAGTACCGCGGAGAGTTCGAAGAGCGGCTGAAGGCTGTACTCAAGGAGATCACCGACTCCCAAGGTGAGGTCATCACGTTCATCGACGAGATGCATACCGTGGTGGGCGCAGGGGCGGCCGAAGGCTCCATGGATGCCAGCAACATGCTCAAGCCGATGCTCGCTCGCGGCGAGTTGCGCATGATCGGGGCCACCACCCTCGACGAGTTCCGCAAGCACATCGAAAAGGACCCGGCCCTGGAGCGCAGGTTTCAACAGGTGTACGTGGGGGAACCCACGGTGGAGGACACCATTGCGATCTTGCGAGGCCTCAAGGAACGCTACGAGGTGCATCACGGTGTGCGTATCCAAGACAGCGCCCTCATCGCCGCCGCAGTGCTGTCCAACCGTTACATCACCTCGCGCTTCCTGCCCGACAAGGCCATTGATCTCATTGACGAGGCGGCGTCGCGACTACGTATCGAAATCGACTCCATGCCCACCGAGATCGATGTGGTGGAACGTCGTATCCGCCAACTCGAAATCGAGCACGTGGCACTGGCCAAGGAAACCGACGCGCCCTCGGCGGAGCGGTTGGCGGTACTGGACAAGGAATTGGCCGATCTGCGCGAACAGTCCATGGGCATGAAGGCGCACTGGGAAAACGAACGCACTGCAATCGCCGCCATCCGCCTCCTGAAAGAGCGTTTGGAAGGATTGCGTACGCAGGTCGATCGGGAAACGGACCTCAACACTGCCGCCGAAATCCGCTACGGCCAGATCCCCGAGGTGGAAAACGCCATTGCCGGCGCCACTGCCCATCTCGACGATCTGCAGTCCAGTAAGCGGATGTTGAAAGAAGAGGTGGACGCCGAGGACATTGCCGAAGTGGTGGGCAAGGCCACCGGCATTCCGGTGAGCCGTCTCATGGAGGGGGAGGTGTCCAAATTGGTGCGTATGGAAGACGTGCTGCACGACCGGGTGGTGGGTCAGGACGCCGCAGTCACCGCGGTGGCCAACGCCATTCGCCGCAATCGTGCCGGATTGTCTGACCCCAACCGACCCATCGGCTCCTTCTTGTTTCTGGGACCTACCGGGGTGGGCAAAACCGAGTTGGCCCGATCGCTGGCGCAATTCCTCTTCGACGATCCACGCGCCATGGTGCGTATCGACATGAGTGAGTACATGGAAAAACACAGCGTGTCGCGCCTCATTGGCGCTCCCCCCGGGTATGTGGGCTATGACGAAGGCGGCCAACTCACCGAACTCGTCAGGCGGCGTCCGTACGCGGTGGTGCTGCTCGATGAGGTGGAAAAGGCCCATCCCGATGTATTCAACGTGTTGCTGCAGTTGCTCGACGACGGCCGCCTCACCGACGGTCAGGGTCGCACGGTGGATTTCCCCAATGTCGTGCTCATCATGACGTCCAACATTCCGGGCGAACCCAGTGATTTCTTCCGGCCCGAGTTCATCAACCGTATCGACG
>JANYHQ010000007.1 GCA_025358985.1 Acidimicrobiales bacterium | reverse complement strand
GGGCCGGTATCGTCAACATCGGCCTCCAGGGAATGATGGCGCTGGGGACATGGGGGGCGGGCTTCTTTGGCTGGCATTTCGGCCCGTGGGGGGCCCTGTTCGGGGGGGCTTTCATGGGAGCCCTGGGAGGTGCCCTGCACGCACTCACCACCATCACGTTCAATGTGGATCATGCCGTGTCCGGCGTGGCCATCAACCTGCTGGCGCCGGGTGTCACCCGATTCTTGTCCAGTGTGTTGTTTGTAGGTCAAGCGGGTGGCACGCTCACCGATTCGCCCCCGGTTGGTCATTTGGGGCGCCTGACGCTGCCCGTGCTCTCGGGCGGCCGTATCGGCGGTTGGCATACCCCAGATCCGCTGGGGTGGCTGGAACGCCATCACTGGTTTTTGATATCCGATGTGGCGGCGCTACTGCGTGGATTTACCCGCGACATCGCCGCTGAATCCGTGTTGTTGTTACTCCTCATCCCATTGGTGGCCTACGTGCTGTGGCGTACCCCGTTCGGACTGCGGTTGCGTAGTTCGGGGGAAAAGCCCAGCGCCGCCGATTCGCTGGGCGTCAACGTCACCGCCATCCGATGGGCGGCGGTGATCACCTCCGGGGCGTTCGCCGGCCTGGGGGGAGCGTGGCTGGTTACCAATGTGGGCAAGTACCAGCAGGGGCAGGAGGGTCTGCGGGGGTTCCTCGGTTTGGCGGCCGTGATCTTTGGCAACTGGCGTCCGGTGGGGATCTTTGCCGGGGCACTGCTCTTCCAGTTCACCGAGTCGGTGCGTCTCCAAATCGGAGACTCCACCGCTCGGGCATTCCTGCTGGCGGTAGCCTTTGGGTTGTTGGCGGTGGCCATTTGGCAGTTCACCCGCCGGGCCACGTTGGCGGGCGCCGTGGTGGTGGCTACAGCGGTGGGGGTGTACGCCTATTACGTCACCAGCACCAGGGTGGACGACAAGCTCACGGCCACGTTCCCGTACCTCATCACCTTGTTGGTACTGCTGTTCTCGTCTGAACGCTTGAGACCACCAGCGGCGTCAGGTCAGCCGTGGACCAAGGGGCAGGGCACGTAGCTCGGCCGTCACGTCTACCGTCTGGGGCAATGTCAGCGATACGTGGCCGGACACTGCTGGTGGTGGCATTGGCCTTTTTCGTGGTGGCGCCAGCCTCTGCGCGGACAGTGCGCCACCCCATCCGGAGGCCCACGGTTCGAAGCGTGCCGGTGGTGGTTCCGAGTACGACCACCCCTTCTCCGACCACCCCTGCCTCCACCACTCTGGCCCCGACGCTGGAGACACTCAGTCCCCAGGGCTACTTGGACCGAGTGCTCACGTTCATGGAACGCAACACGGCACGGGCATCGTCGGTGGATGTGCCCGCCATTGTGGCCGCGGCCAAGGAACGGGGAAAAACAGCCCCCGACATCGCAGCTACGTATCCCATCATTCGGGCCGCCCTCACGGCACTCGGCGACCGCCATAGCGCTCTCTTGGACCCAGTGTCAGCCGCATCGTTTTTGAGGGGGCAATCAACCGGTTTCGGCTTCCGGGTGTACCCGCCGGACGTGATGTGGGTACTGCCCGGCAGTCCGGCCGAGGCTGCTGGCATGAAGACGCTGGACCGGGTCCAAACGTTGAACAACAAACCGTTTGCCCAAACCACCGCGGCTGATCGGATGGTGGCGATAGCCACGTTTGCGGTGCTACGTAATGGTGAGCCTCTGCAGTTCACCGTCACCCGAGGGGCGCTGGTCACTGCCGAGCGTCCCGTTGTACATGAGTTCTCGGGCCACCTGGGATACATCGATCTGCCGGGAGCCACCGGTGACAGCGAAGCCGAAACCCGGTTCGTACGTGGCGGGCTCGACGGCATCAGAACCGTGGAGACAGCCGTGCGGCCGTGCGGGTGGGTGCTGGACCTGCGTCGCAACAGTGGTGGCTTCCCGTTTTCGATGCTCAGTGTGTTGGAGCCATTTCTGGGTAACGGACCGTTCCTGGGATTTGCCTACGGTGACGGTAAACGTCAAGCGGTGGCCTTCGACAACGGCACGTTGCGGGTGGGTACGTCCAAATCGTGGGTCAATGAAAACCCGGTTCGTCTGCCCGACCAAGACGTTCCCATAGCTCTACTCACCTCTCCCAACACAGCCAGCGCAGGTGAAGCGGCCGTGATTGCGTTTGTGGGGCGACGAAATTCACGCACGTTTGGCGAACCCACGGTTGGAGTCACCTCGGCCAACGTAGGTATCAGCCTCCCCGATGGAGCGTTCGTAATGGTCACCCATTCCTATGACGCAGACCGGGCCGGAAAGCTCTACGACGGACCACTGTTGCCAGATGAGGCGATCACCACCGACTGGACCACATTTGGAACCGGCACCGACCCCGTGCTCACGGCAGCCCAGTCATGGCTCGATGCCCAACCAGCGTGCGTCGGTCGATGACCCCAACCCCAGCGCGGCACGTCGGCACAAACTCCAGCACCAAATGTGGCTATTTGGGGTTATTGGACCCTAAACACCCACGTTGCGTGGCAAATATTGTGCCAATCTGCCGCGACCGGGGTGGGGTGGGAAGACTGGTTGGCTGAAGAGCACCGGTAGGTTTGGGGGGTGAGCTCACCCCGTCTCTTGGCCGATCGCAAGCGCGAGGTGCCATCCGATTTCGACATCGTGGCTGGTACCTACGACACGCTGGTGCAACGCAATCCTGGCTATGTGGAGCACCTCCAATTGTCGGCCTCCCGTCTGGGTTTGCCTGATGGCGGGCGAGGTTTGCGCCTTTTGGATTTGTGCTGTGGCACAGGGTTGTCCACGGCTGCACTGGCCGCCACCTATCCCCACGCCCAGATCGTGGGTCTCGATGCCTCCGGTGGAATGTTGGAGGTGGCAGGGCGCAAGGTGGGCCTCATCCGTGACTCGGTACAGTTCGTCCTCGGTGACGCCATGGACCCGGTGGCGACATTGGCCACGGCCATGAACGTGGCAAAGCAAGATGTCCACTTCGACGCAATTCTCATGGCCTACGGAATCCGCAACATGTCCGATGCAGATGCGTGTTTGGACCGACTACTGCCACTGTTGGCCCCGGGAGCGCCGATCTGCTTCCACGAGTACTCGGTGGCCGACTCGCCACGCGCCAAAGGAACTTGGACGGCGGTGGCGTGGGGCATCATCATCCCCGCCGGACTCATCACCAGCCGTCATACGCGCATTTATCGTTACCTATGGCGCAGTGTGATGAGCTTCGACGGGGTCAAAGCATTCGAAGCGCGCTTACGTCGTCATGGCTTCACCGACGTACGTACCCTGCCGGTCGCTGGTGCCGTGAAGTTCGACTTTTGGCAGGACGGAATACTGCACTCTTTCCTGGCCCGACGCGCTGCCACCACATGAGCCGCCCATACGCTGGAGCCCGCGACAACAGAGCCCATGTCATCACCAACCTCGACTCCGACAAAGCGTATGTACTCGGCCCGGATCAGCGCCGCAGGGTGACCGTGGTGGGTGGAGGGTTGGCAGGAGTGGCGGCGGCGGTGGTGCTGGCCGAGCGCGGTGTCAGCGTCACCCTCCATGAAGCGTCCGAAGTACTCGGTGGGCGCGTCAGCTCGTGGCCGGACACGTTGAGCTCCGGAGAGACCTTCTCCATGGAACGGGGATTCCACGCCTTCTTCCGCCAGTACTACAACGTACGTGCGCTGCTTAAACGCATTGATCCCTCGCTGTCGATGCTGCGCCCCATCGAGGACTATCCGCTGTATGGCCCGAATGGCGCACAGGAGTCCTTCACTGGACTACCGGCGCGTCCTCCACTCAACCTGCTGGCGCTCATCCGCCGGACTCCCACGCTTGGGTGGCGGGAGTTGCGAGCCATTGATGGTGAGGTGGCGGCTGAGATGTTGGCCTTCGATGGTGACGATACATATGCGCGCTTTGATTCGATGAGTGCGGCGGCGTACCTCGACGCCGTGCGGTTTCCTGCCGAGGCCCGCCAGATGCTGTTCGAGGTGTTTGCCCACTCCTTTTTCAGTACCGAGGAGCAGATGAGCGCAGCAGAGATGCTCATGATGTTCCATCTGTATTTCCTGGGCACGGCGGAAGGGATTCTCTTCGATGCCCTCCATGAGCCATTCGACGTGGCCATCTGGCAGCCGTTGCAGCGGGTGCTTGAGCAATTGGGCGTGGATGTACGCCTGGGGTCACGGGTGAAACAACTCAAGGCTCCCGATGATGACGAAGCACTGGTTTTGGCAGTACCCGTTGGCGCGTTGCAGTCGTTGGTGGCCTCCAGTACTTGGTTGGCGTTGGACACGCCAACGTGGCGCAACAACATCGCCCAGATGGAGCACGCCCCTGCGTTCGTGGTGTGGCGGATGTGGATGGATCGTGATGCTGCACCCCATCGGCCCGCATTTGCCGGTACTGCGGGGTTGGGCATCATTGACAACATCAGCTGTGTTCACCGTTACCAGGGTGAAGCCCGGCAATGGGCCCAACGCAACGGTGGCAGTGTGATGGAGGTCCACGCCTACGCCGTTCCACCCTCGTATGGCACTCCTGTTGATACCGAGCGGGTAAAGGCTGATCTGTTGACTGCGATGCTGGCGTGCTATCCCGAGTTACTAGGTGCGCGTATCATTGATGATCGGTTCTTGGTACGCGACGACTGCCCCGCATTCACCCCTAACTCATGGATCAGGCGGCCTACGGTGGCCACCCCGCATCCCAATGTGGTGTTGGCTGGTGACCTGGTGAAGTTGGCGTTTCCAACCGCCTTGATGGAACGAGCGGTGTCGAGTGGATTCCTGGCGGCCAATCACCTGCTGGGC
>JANYHQ010000637.1 GCA_025358985.1 Acidimicrobiales bacterium | reverse complement strand
GTCAGCCAACGATGAGGGTCACGGCAGTGGCCCGGGTGGTGGTGCCGACGGTAGCCACGATGGTGAGGGTGTAGGAACCGGGGGGCGTGCCAGCGGCTGTGGTGACGATCATGGATGCACTTCCCGTGGACGGGTTGGGCGTGACTGCCACGGCAGCGCCGGTGGGGGCACCCGACACAGAAATCAGCGCTCCGTTGGCTCCGGTGCCGCTGAGCGTGAGAGCAAACGTGGCTTGGGTTCCCGGAGCAACTTGGCGCGATGTGGGTGACGAAGTCACCGACAACTCACCCGCAGGGTTGCCAGCGACCCCTGGAATGGTGGTGGCTACAGACGCCGCCCCGCCGCCCGCAACGGACAATGTGCCCGCAGTGACGCGGGTGACGCCTCCGCCGGTTGCGGTGACGGTGAACGGATAGGTACCGGCGGGCACCGCGGCCGCCACCGACAACGACAGGCTGGACACGCCGCTGGCCAGGGTGGGGGTGGAGAGCACCGCCGTGACCCCGGTGGGCAAGCCCGCTACGCCCAGGGTCATGTTGGCGCTGAACCCAATCGCGGGGGTCACCGTGATGGTGCTGAGACCACTGGCTCCGGGCTGGGCCGCCACGGTTGATGGGCTGAGGGTGATGGCCACGTCCGTGAACAGCACGAGTTCGAATTGGGTTTGGCGGATTTTCCCGTCGGCCTGCGCGGTGATGACTACGTTGGATGCGGAAGCGGCCAGGCCAGCAGGGCTGCTGAGCGACAGCGTGGTGATGCCGGTGGACGGATTGGGCGAGAAGCTGGAGTTGACCCCCACCGGAAGGCCAGCAACCAGGTAGGTCACCGATGACGGGGCGGCGGCGGGAAAGGCTGGGGTGATCACCAGGTTGGTGTTACCTCCCACTGCCAGCGTTGCCCTGGTGGGGCTCACTACTACCGTGAAGTCGGCCGCCACTGCGCCAGCCACCGTGGTGGACGAACCGGTGGGACCAACCACCGGTGCCACCGTGGTGCTGGCCAGCGACCGGACCAGACCAGTGGTGGTGGGGCCGCTCGGTACGGAGGCGGCGCCGGGCACGGAGGTGGGCAAACCCGGGGTTAGCTCACCAGAGACAGGGGGCAGCGTGTCGCCCGGTGCTGCGGTGTCGGTGGCCTTGGGGGTATGAATCTGCAACGTGAAGACGTTGGTGTGCGTGCGACCGCCCCCTTTGCCCGTGAAGGTGATCTTGTATGTGCCTACCTTGGCGGTGGAACCAACCGAAATCTGTACCGGAGCAAAGTTGTTGATGCGAGCCGGATAGCTGAGTTTGACTCCCTTCGGAGTACCACTCGAGGTGATGGTGACCACACTGGAGAACCCGCCGGTCTTCTTCAGGTTCACCTGTGTGGTGCTCCCGAAACCGATGCCGATGTCGCGCTTGGCGGGCGAGTTGGACATGAAGAAATTCGCCCCAGAAGAGCCCTTGGTGCTGGCACCCGACGAGTTTGATGCCTTCTTCACCGTGGTGGCTCCGCTCGAGGCAGCCTTGGTGGTGACGGTTTTGGAGGGCATTGTGGGCCCCACTGTCTTGACGCCGGCGGCACCCGAGGCAACGGAGCCGAGCGAGGCGAACGCTGCGGTGCCAACCCCTAGGGCGACGATGAGTATGGGGTGGCGTCGGAGCAGGCGCATTGGGAAGTTGTCCTCTCGTGTGAGCGTGGCACCCAGGGTTGTGATGCTTAGGCAGACGCCAGGGCAGCCAACAACCGCAGGTGTGGAGTTCGAGCCTTGCCGACCGTAGCCGTCTGATCAAGGACCCTCGGGCGTCACCGTGATGTACATCGGTCAGTGACCGGGTCCCGGTGACTGCCTCGGAGTCCGCTCTACGCCGGCTCGACACCGCGCTACGCCGCTCTACGTGGCGCGAGTGCCCACGATGAGTTGCGCCGCGCCGCCGGTGAGCAAGCGCCGCTGAACTCCGCTGAACCCCGCCGCCCGCAGTGTTTCCAACATCTCAGCAGGCGGTGGGAGATACGCCAGCGACTTGGGGAGATAGGCGTATGCGCTGCGGTCACTGAGTAGGCCACCGATCAATGGCACCACTCGACCGAAGTACAAGGTATGTCCGAATCGCAGCAGTGGCTGCTCCGGGGCGCACGCGTCAAGGAGCGCGATACGTCCTCCGGGCTGCACTACCCGACCCAACTCGTTGAAGAAGGCGGAAAGGTCAACGAAGTTTCGCAGCGCAAAACCACAGGTGACACCGTCCACCCCGGCAGTGGCAATGGGAAGGCGCAAAGCATCGCACTGCACCAGCGGAGCGTTGGTCCGGGCGTGATGGAGCATGCCGAAGCTGAGATCCATTCCGATAGGGCGGAGGCCGCGTCCCTCCAGCACCCGACAGAAGTCACCGGTGCCAGCGGCTAGGTCAAGGATACGTGACCCGGCTGGGAGGGCCAATGCATCGGCGGTCTGGCGGCGCCAGCGTACGTCAAGGCGCAGCGTCATGATCCGATTCACCATGTCGTAACGGGGACTGATGGTGTCGAACATCTTGCGTACAGCCACGGCCTTGGCCGCACCCTGGGGAAGCCCGCCATCGAGGTTGATGGCCCTATCTGGGTGCGGGTTGGTAGTGCTGCTCATGGGCCTCGAGACTACGGGCCACGCAACCCGATGGGTGAGCTGGAGTGTCCGGTGCCACGTGTGCCGGTTGAGCGTACGTCGGCCGGTAAACTGTGGAAATGCTTGACGTGGCCCATCTTCGTATCGACCTGGGCCATCGCGTCTTGTTGGAAGACGCGTCGTTTCGTCTTCAAGCGGGGGAGAAGGTGGCCTTGGTGGGGCCCAACGGGGCCGGCAAGACCACGCTGCTCAAGACCATTGCCCGGGAGATGCCACCGGCTGGAGGCACCATCAACCTGCCCGAAACGTGGGGATGGTTGCGTCAAGAGGTGAAGGTCACCGAGGAGGTGTCGCTGCGTATGGCATATGACCACCTACTCGACGCATCTCCGCTGACCACCATGGCCGGTGAAATCGAAGAGGCCCAGATCCGTATTGAGAAGGCCGGCATCGACATGGGGGCGGGCATCGATGGTGCCGATGAGCGCCTCGACAAAGCCATCCGGCGGTTTTCGGCGTTGGAAGAGCAATTTCGTCAAGCGGGCGGCTACCAACGTGAGGCCGATGCGGAGCGATTGGCGGCCGGTGTGGGTCTCGACGACGAAGCACTGCTGCGCGAGGTGGGCACCCTGTCGGGCGGTCAACGACGTCGATTGGAATTGGCCCGATTGTTGTTTGCCGGTGGTGACTTGTTGATTCTCGACGAGCCCACCAACCACCTCGATGCCGATGCCAAGACGTGGGTGGTGAATTTTTTGAAGGCGTCGCCCGCCACCATTTTGGTGGTGTCGCACGACATCGACCTCATGGATTCCGCTATCGATCGCGTCATCGCCTTGGAAAATGCCCAGATCGAATTGTACAAGGGCACCTACTCGCAGTTCTTGGTACAACGCGAGGAGCGCGAAGAGTTGCGGGCCCGGGAGTCAGCCAACTTCGGGAAAGAAGTGGCCCGGTTGGAGCGTTCCAAGGACAACTTCCGCAAGGCCAACGCCACCCACGCCAAGAAGCGGGCTGCACTCACCCAGCGCATCGAGGTCATGACCCGCCAGCGCGGTCCCGAGGCGTTGGCCGTCAAACGCCGCAAGATCCAGGTGCGCTTTCCGCCGCCTGTGCGCGCCGGAGACATCGTATTGCGGGTGGAGGGTCTTACCAAGGGGTTCGAGGACGGGCCCATCTTCGAAGACATCGACTTCATCGTGGAGCGCGGCAAGACGTTTCTCATTCTCGGGCTCAACGGTGCCGGCAAGACAACGTTGTTGCGCTCCATTGCCGGCATCTACGACGTGGATGCCGGACAGGTCAAGCAGGGTGCCAACGTCACGTTGGGCTTCTATGCCCAAGAGCATGAGGACATCAAGGCGGGGGTGTCGGTCATCTCGCATCTGCGCGCCGCTGGCAAGGGGGTCACGGATCCGGAACTACGCAAGATCCTCGGCCACTTCGGTATGACCGGCGATGTTGCCGATCAGGATGCAGGCACGCTCAGCGGTGGCGAAAAAACCAAGTTGGCATTGGCTCGACTCATCATCGGCAAGGCCAATCTGTTGCTGCTCGATGAGCCTACCAACAATCTTGATCCTCCATCGGTGGAGGCGGTATTGGCGGCCCTCCAGCATTACGGGGGCACCATTGTGTTGGTGAGCCACGACGAGGACTTCGTGACCCAATTGGCCCCAGACAAGGTCATCGTTATGCCCGAGGGCGAGGAACTCCACTTCGACGAAGGGATCCTGGACCTCATCGGCCTGGCCTGAGGCGAGCGCAGCGAGTCCGAAGGCGGCGAGCATCGAAGCGCAGCGGAGGGGCGGAGCCTGTTTGATTGGCCTGAATCTTCTCAGCGTCGAGTGGAGTCCACGTTGCGGTGGGCGCAATCCTGGCTCCACTCGATGTATCCGGGGGGCGCTCGCTTGCGCCATTCGGCTTGAGCCGGGCAGGCTCACCGCCATGTCCATCGATTTCACGCTCAGCCCCGAGGTCGAGCAGATCCGGCTGCGGGTCCGACAGTTCATCACCACCACGGTGAAACCGGCCGAAGGTGGATTGGCCGAACTCACCGGCAGGGACCGATTGAAGGCACTGCTGGGGCTGCGAGAAGAGGCCAAGGCCGACGGACTGTGGCTGCCCCATATGCCCAAGGAATGGGGCGGTATGGGGCTCGGTCATGTGGAATTGGCCATGGTGCAGTCCGAAGCGGCCCGTTCCAGTTACGGACCGTGGGTGCTCAATTGCCAGGCGCCCGACGAGGGCAACATGCATACGCTGCTGCATTGGGGCACGGATGAGCAGAAGGAGAAGTACCTCCGCCCGTTGGTAGATGGGCGGACCATGAGCTGTTTCGCCATGACCGAACCTGAGGTGGCCGGTTCGGACCCCACCCTCATCCGTACGCACGCATATCAAGACGGCGATGAGTGGGTGGCCAATGGACACAAATGGTTCATCTCCAACGCGTCCCGAGCGTCGTTCGCCATCTTGTTGGCGCGGACCGAGGATGACCCGGAGATGCCACAGGCGGCCAATACCGGTTTCATCGTGGACATCCCCAGTGAAGGATGGAACCGTGTGAGAGAAGTGGCCACCATGCACGGGTCGTCCGGTCACTCCGAAATTGTGATCGAGGACCTACGGATCCCGGCCGCCAACATGTTGGGCGGTAGGGGACAGGGGCATCGTCTGGGGCAATACCGACTGGGTCCCGCCCGTCTAGCTCACTGCATGCGCTGGATTGCCCAAGCCGAGATGGCCCTCGACATGATGGTGGATCGTTCCTTGAACCGCTTCAGCCACGGCAGCCTGTTGGCCGAAAAGCAAGGTATCCAATGGCTCATTGCCGACTCCGCCATGGAGATGTACCAATGCAAGTTGATGGTGCTGCATGCCGCATACAAGATCGACAGTGGTTTGGACTTCACGTCGGAGGTGTCCATGGCCAAGCACTTTGTGGCCAATTCGTTGAACCGCATCATCGACCGGGCCATCCAAGTCCACGGTGCGCTGGGATACTCCACCGACACCCCCTTGGCC
>JANYHQ010000251.1 GCA_025358985.1 Acidimicrobiales bacterium | reverse complement strand
AATGCCCGCCCCCATCCGGAGTTCGCTGGCACCGACCCACGCCAGGTAAGCCCCGGTGGCCGCAGTGCGCGAACGTGGATCCTGGTGGGCGACGACACCCAGGACCGGATCCTCGACACCGCCGAACGCCTAGGCGCCACTGTGCTGTGGCGCAACCACTACTGGGCCGAGTTCGACGGCAACAACGGTGCCTTCACCGACCCGTGGGGCAACACGTTCATCCTCTGGTCAAAACCTGGCGACAACCCCACTGAGCAACCCGGCTTCACTCACGAGTGAGGCCAATACTGGCGGTAGCGCTGTACCAGCCACCGATTGAATTGCACATGGCAGTCTTCCTGCCATGAGTATCGGCCACGGGCTGCATACCGACTGTGCATGCCGCGTTGTACTTTGGTGGTGGCGTCTTGGTCCTGCTGCACAAACACCTGCACCCCGGCATCGCTGATGGCAAAGAGGTGATCGAACATCGGATGCTGCAGCGCTGATGGGTCGAACAGATATCCGATTTCCACATCGATGGTGTCGGCCGTCTTGGGCCGAACGATGAAGAAGAAGGCTTGATCCGGTGCGGTGCCGAAACACAACGACGGCGGCATCAGCGCAAACGTAGAACGCCACCGCTCTTGTTCGGTGAGCTTCGGGAAAATGGGCATCAACGCTTTGGTGGTGGCGTTGAAGCCGCCATCGATATGGGTATAGCCGTTGGTGCGGAACATCACGTTCGACGACTCCGTATAGGGCACCGGAAAGGCCGCCAGCTCGCTGGGGCAAAAGTCCTGGATGGTGTGATGCAACCGGTTGGCGTGGTAGCCGTCGTTGAAATTCTCGAACATTACCTTCCAGTTCCACGGCAGGTCGGTGAGCGTGAACGTGCCCGGACATACTGCAGTGTGGAGGTCGTAGTTGGCGAGGTATGGCTCGTATGTGGCCAGGCTCGGACCGAGGGGCTCGGCATCAAGGTGGAAATGTACGAATACAAAGCCCTGCCACAACTCCACCTTGAGTGGTGGTAGCGGGAAGTCCTGTTTGTCGAAGTTCAGGGTACGTTCCATGGCCGGTGCCCCCAGTAGCCGCCCGGTGAGATCGTATGTCCACAGATGATAGGGGCAGGTGAACTTGGTGCAATTACCCGCATCCGAGGCCACCTGCATTCCACGGTGCTGGCAGACGGACGAAAATGCACGGACCGAATTGTCCTTGGCCCTGGCCACGATGATGGGCTCGTTGTTGATGGTGGCCGTGAAGTAGTCGCCCACGTTGGGGATTCGGCTGGCTCGTCCCACGCACAACCATTCATGGGAGAACAATGCGCCCCGTTCGAAGTCGAAGAACTCCGGCGACGTGTAGATGTCCGGGGGCATGGTAACTGCCTCCGACACGTCGACCACGGACTGATCGAAGGAGGAGAGAAGCTCGGGGGTGAGGATGCTCATACGGAGAGTGGCCCTTCGGAGGTTTCGTCGCGCAGTACAAACTTACGGATCTTGCCGACACTGGTGCGTGGCAATTGGTCTACCAACGTGATGTCACGGGGACGTTTCCCCTTTGTCAAACGTTGACGACACCATTCGTGTACGGCCCGGATGTCTGGTGGTGCAGCCGGATCGGAGGCAACCACGAACGCTACCGGTACCTCGTCGCGGAGTTCGTCGGGACGGCCGACAACGGCAACTTCGAGGACGCCGGGAAAGGCGGAGATGACCTGCTCCACCTCTACGGTGGACACGTTCTCACCGGCCACCTTGAGTACGTCACTACGCCGACCCTCGAACCAAAACCGTCCGTCGTCGCCCCGATGGGCACGGTCGCCGGTCTGGAACCACCCATTGCTGAAGTTGGCGGCGGTGGTAGTCGGGTCGTCGAGGTACCCGGCAAACAGCGTGATCCCCGGTTCGCCGCCGACCACGATCTCTCCGTCTTGCAGATCCACGCAACACCCGAGCGTTGCGCAACCCATGGAGTCCGGGACTGGGTCCTCGGCTGGTTCGGTCAGTACCGCCGGGAGGGTCTCGGTCATGCCGTAGAGCTGGCGGGGCCGACAGCCCAGCAACGAGCTCAATGTCTCGTGCTGATCATGGGTGATGTTCATGGCGTACCAGCAGTTCTGCAACGCCACCCCGGCAATGGGGGTCGCCCCTCGACTGAGGATCATGCGGATTGGTGCGGCGAACAGACTGGCGTGAGTAACGCGATGCCGGGCGGCCTGGGTGAGGAACCCGCCCGGCGAAAACGTATGCATCAAGGCCACCGATGCTCCGGCCCATATGGCGGACGCAACGCTGTAGAACTGCGCATTGGCATGAAACATCGGCAACACCACGAGCTGTCGATGATGCGGTTCGAGACTGCTGGCGGCGGCCATGGTGGCCCCGGCGAACGCGTAATTGGCCTGCGTGATTTCCACGCCTTTGGGCGTGCTGGTGGTGCCTGATGTGAACAACACTGCAGCGCGCTGGGTCAACGCTAGTTGCGGCCAACGCGTTTCTTCCACATCGCCGAATATGCTGAGTGCGGCGTCGGACTCGTCGACCTCGATCACCGTCATGAGCCCGGTGAGCAGGCCGGCGTGTGTTGCTGCTTGGCGATAGGTTGCGGCGCGTTGGATGGCGCAAACCCCCACCACCGGCTGGGTGCGCCCCAGATGTGCCGCCAACTCGGGCACGGAGGCCAGAGGATCAGATGGCACCAGCCAAGCGCCGAGGCGGCTGGTGGCTAACCAGACGGCCACGAAAGCCGGTGAGTTGGTGAGGGCCACACTGACTGCGCTGCCCTCGCCCACACCGTATTCACGCAAGAGTGCGCCACATCGTGCCACCACGCCATCGAACTCAACGTAAGTCCACGTATGAACGTGGTGATGGGCATCATCTTCGGGCCCCTCAAAGATCAGGAAGGGATCGGAGGGGGCGCGATCAACCGATCGCTGCCACGTATGCGCAAATGTCACTGCATCCGGCCAGCTTGTCACGGGCGCGAACCCTCAATGCCGTAGCCGCCACCACCCGGCAGATCGAGGCGCACATGGTCACCGGGCTGCAACGTGATGCGGGCCTGCGTAGTTACGGCATTGCCATTCACCGTGAAGGATCCCGCCGCGCCTGCATCACCACCGAAGATGCCCTCGGGGGCAATGGCCAGCCGTGACGTGACAGCGTTGAGTTGCCACGTCCGCTCGGTGTCAACCGTGAACTCGATGGTTTGGCCCAGACCACCAGTTTGATGTCCACCGCCACCGCTACCGGCGCGTAACTCTTTGCGATGGAAGTAGATGGGGGCCGAAGCCTCCACCACTTCAACTGGCACCGCGGCAATACCCGTGGGAAACGAGCAGGCCGACAACCCGGCCTTATGTGCTCGGGCACCGACCCCTCCGGCGTAAGTGAACATGGCAGTTATGAACGGCTTGCCATCGGGATGTTGGCCGCTGACCTGCATGGTCCATACTGCGCCAGAGCCTTCGGCCATGGACTGCTCGGGTTTGATCTGAGACAGCGCCTTGAGTAGAGCATTGGGCAAGAACATGCCCACCACCTGGCGTGCTGTACACGGCTGCGGCGACACCGCGTTGACGATGGAGCCCACCGGCGCTTCCACCAGGATTGGCGCCAAACTGCCGTGGTTGTTGGGTAATTCGGGGTTGAGCACGGCGCGGACCGTGAACGTGGTGTAGGCGTGGGTGTAGTTCTTGACCACGTTGATGCCCGACGCACTGGCATCCGACGACCCCTCGTAGTCGACCAAGATCTCACCAGCCACAGGATCAACCGTAATTGCACATACGATATTGATGCGGCTGCCATCGGTGAGATCCAACTCCGCCTGGGAGCGGTAGGTGCCGGCCGGAAGTTGGCGGATACTGGCCCTGGTGGCAATCTCGGATCGGGTGATGATCTCGTCGGCCAGTGCCTCGATGTCGTCGAGATGGTGACGGTTGCACAACGACCGCAGCCGCTGCGCGCCGACTTCACCCGACGCCATTTGAGCATGGAGGTCACCGGCCATATGTCTGGTTGGCGCACGTTGGAAAGGATGAATTTCCACACATCGGTGTTGCGTTGACCGGCGATCATCAGCCGACAGATGGGGATCCAGAGGCCCTCTTCGAACACGTCACGGCCCCCCGCTCCGATGCCGTAACCGCCCACATCGGTGTGGTGGATGGTGGAGCCGAAGAATGCGATGACCCGCCCGTTGTGGAACACGGGATAGAGGACCGTCACATCGAGCAACTGGCCCGCCGTTTTGTACGGATCGTTGGTGATGAGTACATCACCCTCAACGAAGGAGTCGGTGGGGAACTCATCGAGCATGGCCGAAGGCTCCGGCGCGGTATGGACCATGCAGGTCAGCGGGCAACATCCCGACGGCAAACCATTCATCACCGCCATGTTCACTTACGCCGGAGGGGTCGGTGCCCGGGCCCACAAGGCGGGGCTGTCGGCTTGCTCGTTTCCCACAGGCATTGCCGCAGTGCCAGTGGAAGTGGTGGAGGCGTCGGCCCCCATCTACTTCCACCGTAAGGAGTTACGCGCCGGCAGTGGCGGTGGCGGACATCAGATCGGCGGTCTGGGCCAGACCATCGAGTTCAGTGTCGACACCAAGCGGACGTGGCAACTGAATGCCGTCACGTCACGACTGGCCATTGCCCCCGAGGGCATCTTCGGCGGTGATGCCGGGGCGGCTGGATCGTTCACCGTCAATGGCGATGCGGTGACCACGCAGGCCCGCATCACGTTGCAGCCCGGTGACCATGTGCGCCTCGATCTCCCCGGTGGTGGCGGGTACGGCCAGCGGCGGGACGAAACCCCAAAGGACCACTGAGCGTATGAGCATCCTCACCAACGAGCTTCTCTCGTCGTTCGATCAATCCGTGGTTGACGTGTCGGAGGCGCGC
>JANYHQ010000565.1 GCA_025358985.1 Acidimicrobiales bacterium | reverse complement strand
CCCTCGTCGCCGCCGATCAACTCCTCGTCAAATGTCAACCAGTGGAAAAGAAGACCATCATCAAGACCCGCCGGGTAGACACACCCAACGCAGCCGCCATCGCCAAAGAGGGCTGATCCCTGGAGTTGCCCCTACCTTCTCCAGCATCCTCGGATCCCCCGGTCCGGGGATGCTGGAGTCACACTTCACCGCCGAGATAACTGCTCTCGAGCAGATGACTGTTCTGGCGAAGGTGTGCAGCGGTGCCTTCCAACACCAGATTCCCATGGCTGAGTACGTAGGCACGATCGGCCACTTCAAGCGCCAGATGCACATGTTGCTCCACGAGAAGAATCCCAGTTCCGCTCTTGGCCGCAATATCGCGCAGAATCGGCAGCAGTCGCTCCACGATGATGGGGGCCAAGCCAAGGCTCATCTCGTCCACCATGAGCAACCTCGGTTTCACCGTGAGAGCGCGCGCCACTGCCAGCATCTGTTGCTCGCCGCCAGATAGCAGTCCGGCTCGACGATCCATGAGCGGCTCGAGAGCGGGAAAGTATCCAAGTGCCTCCTTCAACGCAGCCGAGCCCCTTGGTGCTTTGAGTCGAAGGTTCTCCCGTACCGTGAGTTGGAAGAACAGACTTCGGTCCTCCGGTACATGGGCCAGACCATCACGAGCCACGAGGTGCGGTCGGCGCCCTTTGATCGACTTTCCGAACACCGTGATATCGCCGGAAAGAATTGGGTTCAAGGCCGACGTGGTGAGCAGGGTGGTGGTTTTGCCGGCACCGTTGGGCCCGAGCAGCGCCACCACTTCCCCCTCGTCCACGTGAAGGTTGAGATCGCGCACCACGGAGACGCCGTTGTAGCCCGTTGACATGTCACTGATGGTGAGCAGGCTCATGTCCCGCTCCCCTCACCCTGACGAGCAGACTGACCGAGATACGCCTCGATCACTCTTGGGTCCTTCTTGATCTCGCCCGGGGTGCCTTCGGCGATCTTCATTCCGAATTCGATAACGTAGATGTAGTCACAGATGTTGAGTACCAAACCCATATCGTGGTCCACGAGAAAGACGCTGGTTCCGGAGTCGACGATGTCTCGCAGACTCCGACCCAATTGCACGCTCTCTTGAGTGTCCAAACCGGCAGCCGGCTCATCCATACACAGAAGCTTCGGACGAGTGGCCAGGGCCCGCGCCGCTGATACCAATTTTCGCTGGCCCTGGCTGATCTCGTTGGGCATCCTCGGTGCAAGGTCTCGGATGCCGAGAACATCGAGTGCCATCTCGACACTTTGGCGATCGCGCCGTCGACTTGGCGCAACAATGTCCAGCAGAAAATTCTTGGCGGTCTGCTTGTCGGCCGCCACCTGCAGATTCTCCTCAACGGTCAAATCATCAAACAACTCCAGTGATTGCCACGTTCGCCCCAGGCCCAGCGCGGCGCGCTGGTGTACCGGCAGCCGGGTGATGTCGTGACCGTCAAAGATGATTCGACCAGTGGTGGGCACGAAGCCCGTGATGCCGTCAATGAACGTCGTCTTGCCGGCGCCATTTGGGCCGATCAATCCCACCAGCGAGCCTTCATGCACCGCAAAGTCAATGTTGTCGACGGCTCGTAACCCGCCAAAGGTGACCGACATCGAATCGGTCCGCAGGAGTGCCTCAGTCATTGGGGGTCCATGGACAGGCCGGTGGACTTCGCAATGACCTCCGACGAGCGTCGCGCTTTCTTCACTCTCTTCTCGGCCGCCTGAGCCCGAAATGCGCCAGCGATTCCCTCGGGGTTCTGTATTGCCGTGAAGATCAAGAGTACGCCTCCGATGAAGAGCTCCCACCTCCCCAGCGACCCAACCACACGAGTCATGGTGTAAAACGCCACGCCGGATGAGGCCACGATGCCCGATGCCACGGCGCCGCTCACGCTGGTGATTCCCCCGAGGTAGGCCACCGCCAGAGCGGCGAGCGACGCAACCGTTCCAAACGAAGCATCGGAGACCGAACCAAACCGATAGGCAATGAGACATCCGCCGATTCCGGCAATGAACGACGACACGGCGAACACCATCATCTTGCCGTTGGCGACATTGATGCCGATCGCACTTGCGGCTCGCTCGTTGGAGCGGATGGCCAGCATCCGCCTACCGGTGGAACTTCTGCGCACGTTCCCGACGACTAGGCACAGCACGAGGGCGACAAGGACCAGAAAGATTCCAAACACTGGTCTCGATGACTTGTTGCCGAGTACCAATCCGAGGTCCCAACTGCCGAGCTTTGGATTGGGAATCTTGGCTCCCCCAGACGAGGCGTTGCCGGTGAGGCCAGGGTTCTTGAAGATGAACTCGGCAACAGCGACACCACCGGCAAGCGTGATGATGGCCAGATTCGTTCCTCGAACCCGCAGCGCAGGCAGTCCAACCACCAAACCGAAGGCGGTGGCCACCAATGCAGCAAGAACCGGAGCAATCGGAAACGGGATGCCCCAGCGCATTGCGAGACGCGAGAGGGCGAACCCGGCCACGCCGGCAAAGGCCATTTGAGCCAAAGACGTCTGACCACCAAAACCAGTGAGAATCACCAGCGAGAGCGCCAACACCACGCCGATGGCCGTCGTCATGATGGCGCCGCGCCACAGCGGCCCGAGAAACACAAGTCCTGCGATTGCCAGCGCAGCCGGCACGAGGACCGTAGTTGGCGTCATCTTGGCTTGGGGTACCGCAGGCAGCCTCCAGTTGTCGACAGCCCCGCGGTCGGGAAGTCGTTCACCCAGTGCAACCATGGCAACGATGATCACCAGAAACGGGAGTCCCTCGCGTGCCCCGTAGTGAGGGA
>JANYHQ010000243.1 GCA_025358985.1 Acidimicrobiales bacterium | reverse complement strand
CGACGTTGGTTGCCCTACCCACCCCCGCTTGAGGGCTTTTCCCTCCAACTGTGGCACCTCCGTCCCGTGACCCACTTGCGACCCGGTCTTGTCGCGGTTGAGCGGGCTTGGGCTAGGGGCTTGGGCTAGGTACTCATCCCGACCGCCGAGGTCTGGCCGAGTTTTACGCTGAGCAGTGCTGCCCCCAAAGCGCGGATCTGGGGACGGGTGAGATGGTCGAGGAAGTGGCGGCGGACGCCGTCGACGTGGTCGGGGGCAGCCACTGCCAATTTCTCCAATCCGGTGACGCTCAGCGACGCCATGGTCACACGCCGATCGTCCACCCATGGCTCTCGCGTCACAAACCCCTCGCGCACCAACCGGTCCAACCGTCGGGTAAGTCCACTGGGGGACAGATGCAGGATGGAGGCCAGGTCGCACATCCGTAGTTGATGATCCGGTGCCTCCGACAGCATCACCAGCACGCCATATTCCCCTTCGGTGAGCGAATGGCGGGCAAGGAGTTCAGCCTCCAACGCGGCATGGACGGCGTTCTCCACGTCGACCAGCGACCGCCACGCCAGCATCTCCTCGTCGTCCAGCCAGTTGGTCATGGCCACACCATATCGTTGAACCGAAAATGTACTTGCTTCCTCAAGTACTTTGCCGTATATTACTTGCAGACGCAACAAACTCTCAAGGAGAACACCACATGTCCAGCATTAACGACCTCACTCCCGGCACTTGGAACATCGATGCCTCGCACTCCACCGTGGGCTTCACCGCCCGCCATCTCATGATCTCCAAAGTGCATGGCACGTTCGGAGCGTTCAGCGGTGTGCTCACCATTGCCGAGGATCGTCTCGGATCATCGGTAGCCGCTTCCGTCGACACCACTTCTGTGACCACCGGGGATTCCGCCCGTGACGCCCATATCAAGAACGAAGACTTCCTCAACGTGGAGCAATTCCCGACGTTCAACTTTGCCAGCAAGTCAATTGCCACCAAAGGCAGCAACTACGAACTCAGCGGAGACCTCACCATCAAGGGCGTCACCAAGCCGGTAACCATGCAGTTGGAATTCGACGGTGTGGCCACAGACCCGTGGGGCAACAAGAAGTCTGCCTTCACGGCCGAAACCGAGATCAACCGCAAAGAGTTCGGCCTGGAATGGAACGTGGCGCTCGAGGCGGGCGGTGTTCTGGTGGGCGACAAGATCAAGATCGTGCTCGACATCCAAGCAGTACAGGCAGCAGCGGCCGTCGCTGCCTGAGCTTCGGCTTCAGTGCTCCGGCCCCACCGATGCGGCGAGCACCACGAATTTGGGGTGCTCGCCCACTTGACGACAATTGCCGAACAACCTTCGTAGCTTCAGGTGATATCCCAAGTGGCGATTGCCCACCACCCAGAGTTCACCGCCCGGGGCCAAGTGGGTACGAGCGTTTGAAAACATCTGCCAGGCCACCGCATCAGTCACGGTGCCATGCTGATGAAATGGCGGATTGCACAGCACTGCATCAAACATTGGCCCCTCATATGCGTACATGCCATCACCTACATGAAAATGAATGGGACCGCCAGAACCACCGAGATTACGCTTTACGTTGGCCCTGGCAACGCCCACCGCAGCGTGTGATTCGTCGAAGAAATGCACCTCGGCCTCGGGCTGGTGGCGACGAGCCATGATGCCCACCACCCCATTGCCGCACCCCAAATCGGCAATATGCGCACTCTCACGGAGGCCCGGCAGCGCCGCCACCAGCACCCGTGCTCCCACATCAAGGTGGTCACCGGCAAAGACACCCGGGCCACCCTGTAGCTCCAAGCCCCATTCGGGGACCGTGAGAGTACGAGCAGGCGCAACCTGAATACGGGGATGCCCGTCACCTGGCGCGATACGAAATATATGGGCCTTCTTCACCCCCGGAACCATGGTGACCTCCCCCAGTTCCGCCAGGTGCGCATTGACCCCGGGCGGCACGTGCTTGTCCATACCGGCCGCCCACACCACGGCCCTGCGCCCAACCACCGATTGAATCACTGACGCCTGGTAACGCAACACGTCCACGGCGCGCGGAAGTCTCCACAGCACTGCGTCAAACGGACCGCCCAACTCCTCGGGCGATCCCACGCACGCAACATGTCCACCACCATTGAGAGCCAGGTTCTGGGCGGTGGCGAGATGCGAAACCGCCGAATCGGACCAGCCGAGGCGCTGCACTCCATCGGTGGCGACGGCCAATGCTCCAAAGGTGTCGCCCACAATCAGTAAGCGCACAGAACACTGCGACTCGTGGGCTCTCCAACGGTGCAACGATGCCACCAGCAGTTCGTCCGCAGCGTCCCAGGCGCGCAACAACCCCCGCTCATCACTGGGTCGGCGGACCAACGAGAAACCATCGAACACAGTCACAGAACCCCGATTCAACAACGTTTTTGGAGATGATGAGAACCTTGCGGAACTCGCACCAAAGGGCTTGACGCATTGGCCCAACAGGCAGATGATCGGTCTAGGGCGCAGCACATCGCTCGCCGAAAAGGGGGCTCATTTGCACCCAACTCGAACACTGTAGAAGTCCGACAACCGGTTTCGCCGGTCGTCGCCAGTAGCCATCTGGCGCCGGTCTCCGCCACGCACGTTCTCCAAACGAAGAGCGCTCACCGCACGTTGTGCAGAGCCTCAACCCTGAACGCCACGACGCAGGTCAGCCGTCACTGGTGCCTGGATGCATCGGGTACCCGGGAAATTTCCGGAGACTCCGTTGTAGGGCGAGCCTCGGTACCCGTGGGAGGTACCGAGGCTCGGGGCTTCATCTGCACAACTGGCACGGAACTACCGTTGGCCTTGTGACGACGAACTTCAGTATGAGTCAGGCGCGGGCGTGACTCCTGAAGTGATGCAGCGATTCTTTGCTCTACTCACGCTTATGGCGTTGGCCGTTGTGGTGTTGAGGATTTTCACGGCGATTGCGGTGCATACCCCGATGCAACCTGCCGTGCAACGATGGATTTCATATGCCGCACCCGCTTCCTCTCCGGCGGCCTTCGCCATCGCGGCCACCACCATGCTGGGAAGCCTGTACTTCTCGGAGGTGGCGAATTACACACCATGTAAATTGTGCTGGTTCCAGCGCATCTGTCTCTACCCCATCGCTCTCATCCTGGGCTACGGATTAGCCCGGCGAGACAACTCGGTACGGGGCCCGGCCATGTTGTTGGCGGCAGTGGCGCTGCCCATTTCTATCTACCACTACCTCATTGAGTGGTATCCCACACTGGAGTCGGGTACCTGCGATCCCACTGCACCGTGTACCGCCGTATGGTTTCGCCAATTCGGATTTGTCAGCTTGCCGTTGATGGCCGGGGCCGCAGCATTGGCCATCATCAGCCTGCTCAGCCTCAGGAGCACTACCCCATGAGCACCGCCGTCAGCCCCAAAACGGAGTCGCGTAAACCCCTCATTTACATTGCGGTAGCGGCGACTCTGGTAGTGGTGGTGGCCCTCGTTATTGCCATCGCCAGCAGTTCTTCATCGAAGAAGGCGGGGGGCAGCGGGGTGCCATTTGTAGCCACCGAGGCCGCCGCCAATGGCACTCCGCTGGCCCCCTATGACGAAACGGCAGCGGTGGACCCGGCCGTAGGGCAGGTGGCGCCCACCCTCAGCGGCCAAGACTTTGACCGCCAAGAGCTCATCATCGGCGGTGACAAGCGGGCCAAGGTCATGGTATTCCTGGCCCATTGGTGTCCGCATTGCCAGCGCGAGGTTCCGTTGTTGGTCACGTGGTTGGCTGCGCACCCCCAACCCCAGGTTGACCTGGCCACCATCACCACCGGCATGGACCCCAATCGGCCCAACTATCCCCCATCGGACTGGTTACGGAGAGAGAAGTGGCCCACCCCGGTGTTGGTGGACGGCAATTCGGCTGTCGCAACCGCCATGGGCCTTACGTCGTTTCCGTACTTCGTGGTGGTGGGGGCCAACGGGCAGGTGGTGAAGCGGGGTTCGGGGGAACTCACCAACGATCAGATCGCTGCCCTCTTCACCAGCGCGGTAGCTCAGTAGCCCCTGGCTGGTTCGACGGGCTTCAGCCCCCGCCTCGGCATGCCGATCAAACGGTGATGCCTTCCGTGGTTGACTCCCAGCCGGGCCGCGCCCCCGTCACCACGCCACCCGTTGCGCCCGTCGTGGTCGATATCGCTGCCGGTGAGGACGCGCCGCTGGGGCATTCCCCTCGCCGAGAAGCAGCGGTACGGCCGGGTTCTATCCGACGGGCCTGGACCGTGGCGCGCACCACGTTGTTGGTTTGTGCCGACCTGTTGGCCGCCAACACCGCTGGCAACATGGCGCGATCTGCTCGATTCAACCTCACCAGCCTGCCCACCACCGTGTCGGGTGTATCGGGTTCGTCAACGCTGACCTACAACCAATTGGGTGCGATGCTGGCACTCACCTGGATCGTGGTGTTGGCGTGTGTGGGCGCCCATCATCGGCGCCGGTTCAACAGCCTGTGGGAGCAAAGCGCCGCCATTCTGCGCGCCGCGGTGGGACTACTTGCGGTCATCGGTGTCACCAGTTTGTTTGCCCGACTGCAATTGTCGAGAAGCTATGTGGTCATCACCATTGCCACGTTGCTGGTGTGCACGTTCATTGGGCGACTGGTGATCTACACACTGTTCAGTGCGTTGATGCGCATCGGCATCCTCACCGATAGGGTGCTGCTGCTGGGTCCGGCGCAACGGGTGACCGAGGTCCGCCGTCATCTCGAGCGGACGTCGCGCCGACGGGTACGGGTGGTGGTGGAACGTCATCGGGAGGACGGTGAACGGCGTGACGATGCCACGCTGCAACACGACTTGCTCACCATGGTGGAACGTCAAGGGCTCACGTCAATCATCGTATGTGGCCCTGCTTCGTTGCCGGCGGGCAACCTACGCTCGTTGAGTGCGGCGCTCGCCGGTACCGGGGTGTCCGTAGTGGTGGCGCCGGGAACCACCGAGGTGTTGGCCCCTGCAGTACAGATCCATCCTATTGGTGATCTCATGCTGTTACGGGTTCGCGACAGCGAGCCGCGGCTGGTCGAGCGCATTGCCAAGCAGGTGATTGACCGCTCATTGGCCATTATTGCCTTGGTGCTGGGTCTTCCGGTGTTGTTGGCGGTGGCCATTGCCGTGGGCCGTGAGGGGCGGCCAATGTTGTTCCGTCAACAGCGAGTGGGGCGTGGGGGGCGACCGTTCACCATTTACAAGTTCCGCACCATGGCCCCCGATGCTGAGGAGCGTTTGCATCGTGAGGGTCTGTATCAACGCTACGTGGAGAACGGTTTCAAGCTGCCAGCGGATGAGGATCCCCGCATCACGGCTACCGGTGCACTGCTGCGGCGTACCAGTCTGGATGAACTACCGCAATTGTGGAATGTAGTATGTGGGCAGATGAGTTTGGTGGGCCCTCGGCCGGTACTGGAGGCCGAGTTGGCAAGCTATGCGGACTTAGTGGTGGCCTATACAGGGGTGAAGCCAGGGGTCACCGGCTACTGGCAAATCAACGGCCGCAGCGATGTGGGTTTCCCCGAGCGGGCAGAGCTCGACTGCTACTACTTCGATCACCGCTCATTGCGATTCGACCTACGCATCCTGGCCCGCACCGTGGTAGCCGTAGCATTCCGACGAGGAGCCCACTGATGCGCACCATCTGCGGCGGGCCGGTGATTCTTGATGCCCGCTGGCTGGGCCGTGGCGGAGTGGGGATGACAACGGAGTTGACGCTGCGCGCCCTTGGGTT
>JANYHQ010000496.1 GCA_025358985.1 Acidimicrobiales bacterium | reverse complement strand
CCGTGCCTTGTCGGACGTCATGCACCATCTCGCTGAGGCTCGTGGATACCGGAACCTTGTCGGGGTGCCGGTATGAGGGCCGTCGTCAAGTTCGTCTACGAGGTCGACGGAGCGGAAGTGATCCACGTCAATGGTCACGAGCTCCAGTTTGGTTACGGCACCGGCGGTGACGGCTACTGCTACGGCCATCAGTCGTTCGACTGCATCGACAACCTCACCGACGAGGAGAAGGAGGCGCTGAAGGCGCCTGACTACGAGGTGACCCCGTGACCGACCTCCCGACAGACGTGTTCGATCATCCCAACTGGGACGAAGACGACGGCTGGCTCTTGACGCTGCCACCTCCCAAGGTTGGAGACGCCTGTGTCCTGCCGACCATCATCAACGGCAACCGTCTCGTCTGGTCGGCGCACTGGCTCGTCGACGACATCGGCGGGAGTGCCTACTCTTACTCCAACCTCGGCCACCCGTTGAGGTCGGTCGGTCAGTTCGTTGAGACCCGAAGGTGGACCAAGTGACGGGCATACGTAACGTCCACGACGGACTCAGCGACTTCGTCACCTGGGCCTCCGACATCCGTCCCCGCATCGGGCTCGGTTTGCCGTTCTTCGACAACTTCACCGGCGGCGGCCTCGCCAAAGCCGAATGCGCAATGATCCTAGCCTATTCGTCGGTCGGCAAGACGTGGATGGCGTTGAATGCTATCGTCAACAACCCGGAGACGCCGACACTGTTCTGCTCGATCGAGATGAGCTGGCGCCAGGTCGCCTCTCGGCTCGTCGCCATCGGCACCGGGGTCCCGACATGGACCTTGGAGTCGACAATCAAGGCAGGCGGGGCCCCCGGCCAGCTCGGCGACACGATGCAGCGGTTCCCGCTACTGCTCGGCAACGACGCCTCCGATCAGTCGGTCAAGGCGATCGGCCAGTCGATCGAAGCGGCCTCGAAGCGGTTGAACACCGACATCCGTCTCGTCGTCATCGACTACCTGGAACTCATCTCGGGTAGCGGTCTGCTCGGCAAGTCGGAGCAGATCGATAGGGCCGCACAGAAGGTGCGTGCCCTCGCCAAAGATTACGACTGTTCGGTGATCGTCCTCCACCAGGTCGGGAAAGGCTCGAACACTGGCGGGTTCGAGCCGCTCAACTTGGACGACGGCAAGTACGGCGGGCATCACCCGATGGACGCCGTGGTCGGCATGTACGCACCACGTCTCCAGAAGGGTCTCGACTCGACGGAACGTCGTGCCATTCGTGACGTCGTGTACTGCCAACTGTTGAAGAACCGCAACGGGATGGCCGAACCGGAAGGCGTCAAGCATCGCCTCTCCCCCGAGACCGGGAAGATCACGCCTTACGGCGTGCCTGTCGCCGGCCCCGGCCGGCAGGACGACTTCTTCAGCCACTCCTACGAGGAGGTGTACTCGTGAGCAACATGAAGCACCGCCCTTGGAGGGTCTGTTTCCTCCCGCAGCTCCCGCAACTGAAAGGCAAGGACGAGCACGCCTACATGAACTTCAATCAGGTCCCGGCCTTCGTCGAGTCGAACCTGAAGGAATGGCGACAGTGGTGCACGAAGCACAATTCGACGGGTCTTGTCGTGCTCGACGAGTTTTCCAGGATGGTCAGGGAGACCGAAAGCTGGTTCTACCAGAACGCTCACCTGAACGAACGGGTCATCGAAGGGCTGCTCGACAACCACACGGACACAACCCTCCGTGTTCGGATCAAGAAGATCCCCGAATGAACCGGCTGGACTACTGGAAACGTCGGGCAACCATCGCCGAACAACTCCTCAAGTACGAGCAGGACTACACCGAGTCTCATCGTCGATGGGTCGTTGAGAACATCTTCCGGGATCGACAACTGAGCGACCGCTGTACGTACCTCTACGGCCTCGCCGGCAAGCACGGGGCCACCAACGAAGAACTGAGGGGGCCGGAGTGAGAGAGCGGTACGTGGGCTTCCTCTGTGGCCTGCCGTGGGGCTTCGCCCTCGGCGTCTTCTACATGCTCTGGCTTGTCCTGTGAACGTTGTTCCCCTGCGAACTCAAGGAAACGTCCCGAGGCTAGTTCTATGAACGTCCTGAGGCTCCTCCTGGCTTTCGCCTGTTCGGGTGAACGGTCCTTCTGGGACGCCTTCCACTACCTCTACGGGAAGGTGTTCCGATGAGCGACGATCTTCTAGAACGGATCGCAGTCGTCAAAGCCAAGTGGTCGATGGACGAGCTGGTAGAAGCCCTCATCGGCGATCCGGTGCCCTATGACCGCAAGATCCCGTCACCGTTCAACGAGGCCGACGAGACGCCGTCCTGCCACATCTACGACGACCACTTCTACGACTATTCGACCGGCAGGTATGGCGATGTTGTCGACATGGTCAAGATGTTGAAGCGGTGCACTGTCGAGCGTGCCGTCCAGATCCTCGAAGAGGAGGCGGACGAGCTCGGTTTGAAGCCTGTCGAGCGGGTGAAGGTCGAGAAGCCCCCGTTCGTCGTGCCAGAACTCGGCTGGTGGACTGGGCTGCTGTCCGTGTTGATTGACGGACCGAACGACTTCTACAACTATTCGACCGGCAAGAACGGCCCGCTCGAAGGCGTGAGCAACGACATCCTGGGTCTGCTCGCCTTCAGCGGTCGCATCGCCAGGACGCACGCCAGGGCGTTGGCCATCATACACACGGACCCGACGCACGCCAAGATCATCGGAATCAAGTACCGACACGGGGATGGCAAGAAGACGTCCGAACCTGGCTCCGACTTCTCCTCGTTCCTCTATCAGCCGCTCGCCTACGCAACCTACAGGCCGTGTTGCGTCATCACCGAAGGCGAGACTGACTCGTGGGCGTGGCTCAGCCAGCGACCGAACGATCACGTCTACTCGTTACCTTCCGGAGCGCAGTCGTGGAAAGACAAGTTCCTTCAACAGTTGCAGGGGTACGAGAAGATCTATCTCGCCTTCGACAATGACGACGCCGGCAAGCGGGCCACCGACAAGGTGACGAGTGCGATCGGCTGGGGACGTGCCGAGCACGTCCAGATCCCCAAGTTCTATGGAGACATTCGTGAAGCGGTGGCCGCTGGTTGGGTACCGCCGAAACTGGAGGCACAGTGAAGCACTGTAGACTACTCTGATGGCGAAGCCAGCCAAGCTCAAGCCTGAACTGCCAGAGGTCGGCACTCGCATCGAAGTCCTGTGGGCCGACTGTTTCACTGTCGACTCTTGGACGGATTACCCAACCCTGTTGGGGAAGAGGCTTCCGACGATCGCTACCACCGGCTACTTTCTCGGTCGCACCGATGACGGCTGTTGGGTCGTGTCGAGCGGCCTGTCGCTCGACGGCGACGAGGTGTCCGGCGGTGCCACCTGGTTCATCCCTTCGCCGATGATAACGAGCTGGGAGTCGACCGAGTCATGACCACCTGGCATGTGATCCCGATCAACGACCTGATGGTTCACGAGGCCAACGACAACTGTCCCTGCAACCCGGTTCAGGAAGCGATCGTTGGACGAAGACGGCTGGGTGAATTGGCTCGCCTCCCACAACGCCCTGGACGGTCGGGAATGAGTAAGGCCCGAGCGAAAGGCACCTCGTGGGAGGTGGAGCTACTACCCCTCCTCCGCACGACGTTCGGCTCACAGGTCGAACGGGCGCCGCTGAAAGGCATCCAGGATGCCGGCGACTTCACCGGAGTTCCGTGGCTCCATGAGGCGAAGAAGACGGATCAGCCGCACTTCCTCCAGTGGGCGAAGACGGCCAACAAGAAGGCCAGCCGTTGGGCCATCCTCTGGTCTGGCGACCGCCGCCGTGGCGACGGTCCGTTCGTCATGGTGCCCCT
>JANYHQ010000474.1 GCA_025358985.1 Acidimicrobiales bacterium | reverse complement strand
TGCCAATTCAGGGGCGTAGCGGAACAGGGACGTATCAGGAGTACAGGCCATGGGGAGATAGTGACTGACTCGGTCCACCCACCGCCACTTGCCGCTGCTCCCGAAGGTACGCCTCCAACAAACCGCTAGGTCACCAAGTGTCGATGCAGGGCCGCTTCTTACCGGTGCGTGGGGTCGGGGGAGGAGCGGAGCGCAAGGTGGTGCTGATCCACCGACGCGAGTCCAACGGATCGATGACCTCGTCGATTTCGAAATGTGAGGCCGTGTTCAACGCCTTGCCGTGCTCGTACATACGCGCCACGCGCTCCTCGAAGTCGGCGGTACGAGCGGCCGGGTCGGTGATGGCGGCCAGTTCGTTGCGGTAGCCGAGCTTCACGGCCCCCTCCAGACCCATGCCTCCAAACTCGCCGGTGGGCCACGCAATGGTGAAGAGCGGCGCTTTGAACCCGCCCCCAGCCATGGCTTGGGCCCCCAATCCGTAGCCCTTTCGGAGCACGATGGTCATCACCGGCACACTCACACTGGCTGAGGTCACGAACATCCGCGATGCGTGGCGCACGGTGGCGCTGGCTTCGGACTCTGGCCCCACCATGATGCCTGGGGTGTCGCACAGAAACACCAGCGGCAGGTCGTGGGCGTCACACAACTGCATGAATCGCGATGCCTTGTCCGCTCCATCGGAGTCGATGGCCCCGGCCAGATGATTGGGATTGTTGGCCACCACCCCTACCGGTCGACCCTCCACGCGAGCCAGTGCAGTGATCATGCCCACCCCGAACTGGGGGCGCAGCTCCAACACCGAATCAGCATCGAACATGGTGTGGATGACGTTACGAATATCATAGGCGCGCAGACGGTTCTCTGGAATGGCTCGGCGTAGCAGCCGTTGGTCGGCACACGTCCACTCAGTCGTAGGGCCCTGGAAGTACGACAGGTACCGGCGGGCGACCTCCACTGCTTCAACTTCGTCTGCCACGTGAATATCCACCACGCCATTCGTCAACTGCACGCCAAGCGGCCCAATGTCTTCGGGCCGGAAGATGCCGAGGCCACCGCCCTCCACCATGGCCGGCCCACCCATGCCGATGTTGGAGCCTGTGGTGGCGATGATCACGTCACAGCAACCGAGCAATGCGGCGTTGCCGGCAAAGCACCGCCCGGAGGTTATGCCCACCAACGGCACCAGTGCCGAGAGCTCAGCAAATAGACGGAAGGCCAGGCAGTCGAGGCCGGCCACTCCCGTGCCGTCGGTGTCGCCGGGACGCCCTCCGCCTCCTTCGGCAAACAGCACCACGGGCAAACGTTGGTGAGCCGCCAGTTCGAACATACGGTCTTTCTTGCGGTGGTTCATGGTGCCCTGCGTGCCCGCCAGTACCGTGAAATCGTACGACATCACCACCGCGGGGCGCTGATTCACTGACCCCACGCCCGTGACCATGCCATCGGCCGGGGTCCGTTCGATGAGTTCTTGTACGGGCCGGCGGCGGCGTTGGGCGGCGATCACCACAGACCCGTACTCCACAAATGTGCCCTCGTCACAGAGTTGTTCGATGTTCTCGCGGGCGGTGCGCTGGCTGGTCTTACGACGACGAGCCACCGAGTCCGGCCGGGCGTCGTCCAGGCCGATGGCATGGCGGGCGTGTACTTCGGCCAGATCGGGGCGAACCTCGTCGAGATCTACCGTCTCAGTTTCCGTTTTGCGCTGCGAATCCAGAACCACTGCTTCAAGGGATGCCAGTCGTTCTCCCGACAACACCGTGTCACCAATGAGAACGCTAAGCGAACGTACGATACCGTCGATGGGGGCAGTAATGACGTGTTCAAGCTTCATGGCCTCCATCACGGCCACCTGCTGGCCAGCTCGTACGGTGTCGCCTACGGCCACGTCCAAGGTCACGATGGTGCCCTGCATGGGGGCATCAACGGAATGGGTGCCATCGTCCACCGCAGGAGGGTGGGGGACCACGTCAGCCACCTGCTGGCGGCCGAGGTCGAGAATGGCCAGGGGATCACTGCGGTTGATATCCTGGCCCACCGTTGTGCGAGTCGCCGCAACCGTCGTGGCCGGCGCAACGAGCGGCGCGATTGGGCGAGTGGGCAGGTCGGCCACCAGTTCCAGCAGGTGATCCTCTACAAAGCGGGTAGTCACCCATCCCGCTGTCAGTTCAGGACGGCTGAGGACACGTTCCAACAACGATGCGTTGGTGGACGCTCCGTCCACCCAGGTTTCGTTCACTGCACGGCGAGCCCGTCGCAACGCCGTGGCCAGATCGGCCGCCTCCGAACGCACGATGACCTTGGCCAGCAGCGAGTCGTAGCGGGGACTGGTGGTGTACCCGGAGTAAGCGTACGTATCAACGCGAATCCCGGGGCCGGATGGCAGTGCCAATGCCGAAATGGCCCCACCACCGGGGAGTACGGTGCCGTCGGCGCGGATGTCTTCGAGGTTCACCCGCAGTTGGATGGCCCAACCGCGCCGAGGTGTGGTGGGAAGTGCCAACGTGGACAGGGCCCCGCCATCGGCCAGGTGCAATTGGGCGGCCACCAGATCTACCCCCCAGAGCTCTTCGGTGATGGTGTGTTCCACCTGCAGGCGGGCGTTGCCCTCGATGAAGGCGATATGGCCATCACGGCCCACCAGGAACTCCACCGTGCCCACATTGTTGTAGCGCCCGGCGACGGCCATGCGTAGGGCGGCGCGATACAGGTCCTGGCGCACCGACTCCGAAATGAACGGAGCGGGAGCCACCTCTATGAACTTCTGGTGACGCCGCTGCAGCGAGCAGTCGCGCTCTCCGAGATGGGTGACGGCGCCTGCTCCATCACCCAGGATCTGGACTTCTACGTGGCGAGCATCAACCAGCAACTCCTCCACATACGGCCGCGGCACATCGTAATTCGTGACCATCTCCGACACGAACGGATCGCGATTGCGATAGCCGTAGTCGTTGATCTCGCCCAACCGGTTATCCACCCAGACATCGCCGGTGCGCACGTTGTAGCCGATGGTCTGGGCGCCGGCATTGGCGGCGATCCCCAGCGCCAGCGCTGCGGCCAGCGGCAACAAAGAACATTTGCTCGGGGGTTGCATGG
>JANYHQ010000458.1 GCA_025358985.1 Acidimicrobiales bacterium | reverse complement strand
CCGATTGGCATACCGAACGTGACCTGGTGGGGGAGTTGGCCACAGCGGTACGTTCCGCCGGCATGCGTTTTGGTGCCTACTACTCGGGCGGGTTGGATTGGACCTTCGTAGGTCCCCGAACGGGGCAACCGGTACGTGATTTCCGGTCGATGATCGCCGCCATCCCCAACAGCGCCGAGTACGAGGAGCATGCCACCGCCCACTGGCATGAGCTCATCGACAGGTACCAGCCGGACGTGTTATGGAACGACATCCATTGGGCCTTTGACGCTCAGCCACTCTTCGACTATTACTATGCACGCGTACCACATGGAGTGGTCAACGATCGATTCAACATCCCCGGGGTCAAGGCGGGCACGGTGCATGCGGACTTTGTCACCCCCGAGTACCGGTCCCGCCCGGCCGACGGTGACACTCGCAAATTCGAAGTGTGCCGAGGTCTCGGCCGCAGCTTTGGCTACAACGCCCAAGAAACCGAAGCGGACTATTTGGCCGTGGACGATCTCCTGCAATTGCACCACGACGTGCTCGGCGCCGGTGGCAACCTGCTGCTGAATGTGGGTCCCATGGCCGATGGCACCATCCCCCCAGAACAGAGGGTCCGCCTCAGGGCCCTGGGCTCAACCACGTGAGATGGTGAGAGAAGGGGGGAGTGACCTCGTCAATACCAGCAGGGCCGTCGTGGCCCCCACCCCAAATGCGCAGCCCAGCGAGATACTCCATGTGTAGCTGCCGGTGGTGTCTACCAGCCAGGCTCCGGCAGCCGGTCCCACCAGAGCCCCGAAACCGGCTGCCGTGTAGTTGATACCAGCCAATCCACCGAGTTGTTCTGCGCCGAAGATCTCGGCCAACAGTGGCGGCGACAATGCAATGAATCCCCCATACGACGCCCCGAAGATCACACAGAACAGGGCCAGCAATCCGTAGCTAGATCCCGCACCCAGCCACACCAGTTGTGACAGCGCCATGGCCCCGAACGACGACACGTACGTCACAGCAGTACCCAACCGCGTTGCCAACCACGACAGACCAATCCGTCCCACGATCGACGATGCACCGATGATGGACAGCAGGGTGGCGGCGGTGACCTTGCCGATGCCGTGATCTTCGGCGTACGGCACCAAATTCACGAACACGCTGGACAACGGAATCGAACCAAGTAGTACGCCCGCATACGACAGAGCAAACTTGCGGGTTCTGACGGCAGAGCTCAATGTAAAGCTCGGTACACCGCCAAATCCGGGCGGTTGGCGGATGAACACCGCGGCGATGCCCATGAGTACCGCAGTGCCAATGGCGAACACCACATACGCTTGCCGCCATCCGTAGGCCTTGATCAATCGCGCCGCCAATGGCGCGCCCACCAGGCTGGACAACCCGATGCCAGAAACGGCAATTCCCACTGCGGTGGCGCGTCGCCGATCAAACCATCCCCCCACCACCGCCACCATCGGTACGTACCCACAGGCCACGCCGATACCCACCCCCAACCCGTAGGTGACATAGGCCTGCGCCAGGGACTGGGCCCTCGACGTCAAGAGGATGCCGATTACTTGCACGGTGCCACCGAAGGCCAGCATCCGGCGGGGCCCGACCCGCTGAATCAACGGACCAGTGACGGCCCCCAACATGAAATAAATGAACGCAGTGAGGCCAAACACGAATGCCGTACCGCCTCGGTCGGCATGGAACTCTGCCGCCATGGGTTTTACAAATGTGCCGAATGAGTAGGCGGTGGCAAACACGGTGAACATCGATAGCGCCGCCAACCCCATGTCGGCCCAGGCCCGCCCTTCATCGATACCCTTGTTACGCTCCATCCCGCTTCGTCTACCAGACAAGGGCGCTGACGACGACATCGGGCGTGACATTGGGGCTGCGCTCCGCCGCTGCGCTTCGGTGCTCGCCCGGCCTCCCGACTCCCTCCGGTCGCCACCGGCCGTGACATTGGGGCTGTGCTCCGCCGCTGCGCTTTGGTGCTCGCCCGGCCTCCCGACTCCCTCCGGTCGCCACCGGCCGTGACAGAGTGAC
>JANYHQ010000418.1 GCA_025358985.1 Acidimicrobiales bacterium | reverse complement strand
CGGCCTCCCGACTCCCTCCGGTCGCCACCGGCCGTGACAGAGTGACACGATGCGAATGCGCCGAATCATTGTCGTGGGCGCGTTGGGCGGGGCTTCAGCGTTGCTGTTGGTGCCTTGGGTGGGGTTTCGGCTCGCTACTGCGGGCGCCATTTCGGGCGTCCGAGGCGCACCGGTACGCAAAGTGGCTCTCGTGCTCGGTGCCGGTCTCACGCCGAACGGTGAGCCCAGCGATGTACTGGCGGCACGCGTGAAAACGGCGGCCGAGTTGTATCGGGCGGGCACCACCCGCAAGCTGGTGATGTCAGGCGACAACTCGCTGGCGTCACATGATGAAGTGAGTGCCATGAAGCGACTGGCCGTGTCGTTGGGAGTTTCCTCCGATGACGTGTTGCTGGACTACGCAGGGTTTCGCACGCTTGATTCATGTGTGCGTATTCGAAAGGTGTTCAAACAGAACGCCGTCTTGGTGGTGTCACAACGCTTTCATCTGGCTCGCGCCATACATCTGTGTCGGTGGGCGGGCGTAGACGCCCACGGCGTGGCGGCTCCCGATCCGCGCAGTGGTCGTCGCGCGATGTTGTCCACGATTCGCGAGTTTCCGGCTGCCACGCAGGCCTGGTTCGACGTACACGTCATCGGTCGACGCGCCAAGTTTCTAGGACCGACCATCGACGTTGACCATCCGCCTGCCGATGTATTGACGCAACCACTGAAGTGATTGCGCCCGAGTGAGCTCCGATAGCGTTTGACCATGGAACCGATTGCGCGTTTCAGTCTTGTGGCCCTCGACTGTGCCGATCCGGAGGCCCTCGCCTCGTTCTACGGAGCCATCTGTGGCTGGGAAGTGGACGACAACGAGGATGACGAAGATGACTGGGTGGTGTTGCGCAGCAGCGTCGGTGCCACACTGGCCTTTCAACGGGTGAGGGGCCATCGGCCGCCAGATTGGCCGGGCAACGTTCACCCGCAACAAGCCCATCTTGACTTCGACGTGGCTGATCTTGACGTGGGCGAGGCTCAGGTGTTGGCACTCGGCGCCCGCAAGACTGAGATTCAACCGGGGCAGACGTTCAGAGTTTTTCTCGATCCCGCCGGGCATCCGTTCTGCCTGGTTCTCGATCGAAAGGCGGAGACGACAATCGGGCGATAGGGTCAACCAATCGCAGGACGTGACGGACTGGAGACCATGAATGCCCGATGAACCTGCGCCTGGTGGCGCATTTGCGGCCACCTCACAGCCTGACCACACAACCGACCATGCCGGAGCGTGGTCCGTTGACGTCCATGGCGACATCGACTCGTTGTCGTCCCTCAAACTCACGGATGTGATGAATGAGGCCATCGACAACGGAGCCCGGCTGTTGTTGCTGCGTATTGCTGGCGTGGGGTTTCTCGACTCATCGGGCCTTACGGCCATCGTTCGAGCAGACCGCCGCCTCGGTGAACTCGACGGTCAGCTGTTGATCGAAGGGGCATCGGGGGCCACCCAGCGCACCTTGGAGATCACTGGGCTGTTGGACCGCTACACCCGGGGCAACTGAATCTCGTCGGTCCATAGGTGTGCAGCGACAAGGCAACCACGACAAGAACGGGTGCAAACCGGGTTCTCGTTTGGGAACTTACCCAAATGGCCTATGGTCCATGACAAGAGTCAAGGAGTGACCGTTCTTGTTGGGGTTGGGCTGGGCTTGGGCTGAGTTGTCTGAATGGCTACCCGAACAGAACGTGGGCACCACGATTCGTAATCTTGGTGCTGCAACCTAGGGAAATGTGGCCTCACCCGACGGTCAAGATCAGGTGTCGAGGGCGGCGTCCTCGATGTCGGCAATCTGGGCGCTGATGTCGGTTTGTTTATCAATATGCCCCGCTGATTTCGGGTCATGGGCCAAGTCTTCGAGCTCCTCAGCTAGTGCGTTGGCGTCGAGTTCGTCAACGACCGGGTCTCGTTCCTCCTGCGCCACGCGTTCCTGAATCGACTCGATACGGGCATCGCCAGCCTCGGTCACGGCGTGGTCGAGGACCCCGTGGTAGTGATCGCTGGGGAACTCGGACTGGATGTCGGTGTCATCGGCGCCCTCGTCCACCAGTAGATCCTCGTCGATGGCTTCGGCCCCATCCTGGTCGTCGTAGTCGCTCATGGGCGAGGTCTACCCGTTCTTCGCAGTGTTCAACCCAGATGGGCGCGCGCCATACCAACACGGTCAGACTGCGCCGTTATGAACCAGCCGCTGGCCGACGTACGAGTGTTGGAACTCACGAATTGGATGGCCGCCCCCGGCGCCGGAGCCATCCTGGCCGACCTTGGTGCGGACGTGGTGAAGGTGGAACCGCGCGGTGGGGATGTGGTGCGGGCCATGGCCCGCTTGCCCAAGCCCGGCCCCGCCAACCCTGGGGTGGACGCATCATTCCAGGTGGACAATCGCGGTAAGCGGTCTATCGCCATCGCCTTGGACCGTCCGGAAGGGGCGGCGCTGGTGCAGCGACTGGTTGCCAATGTGGAGGTGTTCCTGTGCAACTTGTTGCCTCAGCGCCAGGACCGATTCGGTTTGGATCCAGCTTCGCTGTTCGCCGTCAATCCACGGTTGGTTCATGCCACGTTCACTGGTTATGGCCTCACCGGGCCCGATTCCAACCGGCCGGGTTTTGATGTCACCACGTTCTTTGGCCGGGGGTCACTCATCGACTCTTCAACGGAGCCTGGTGGCGTACCGCCGTGGCCCAGACCGGCCCAGGGCGACCACACCTCGTCGTTGGCGTTGGTGGCCGGAATCTTGGCGGCGTTGCGCTTGGCCGAGCGCACTGGTGAGGGACAGGTGTTGGACGTCAATTTGCTGGCCACGGCGGCGTGGACGGTGGCCACGGACCTGTCGGTGGCACTCATCGACGGTCATCAGCCAGGTCGCCGCGATCGCCGTCACCTCATCACCCCATTGGCCAACCGCTTCCGCTGCCGTGACGATCGGTGGATTGTGTTGAACATGATCGAAACCCGGTTCTGGTCAGTGTTCTGTACCGCCATCGGTCATCCTGAGTGGGTCGCAGATGAGCGATTCGTAAGCCCTAAGGCCCGATTCGATGCCATGGCCGAGCTCACTGATTTGATCGACGCAGCGTTCGCCACCCGCACGTTGGCGGAGTGGGCTGAGGTGTTCGATGGGGCTGGACTCATCTGGGGCCCGGCTTCTACCTTGGTGGAGTTGGCGGTGGATCCCCAGCTGGACGCAATTGGTATGTATCCATATATCAGTCATCCCAACGGGCGGTTTCGTACCGTGGCGGCGCCCATGTTCATTCGCGGGGCCGATGTTGGGCCACGGGGTCCAGCCCCGGAATTGGGGGAGCACACCACGGACGTCCTTCTGGCGGCGGGATTGAGTAAGGATGAAGTCAGCGAACTCGTCAACAATGGTGTGGTGGGGGCGGCGCAGAACTAGGAATCGGCTGGACAGGTGAATGCCAGCCGGACTGTGCCAGTGTTTGGTGGTGCACCCTCCCCCGGTGCCCTGACCTGTCGGAGATTTCTGCGATGCCCTCCATTCTGAGCACCGGACACGCCAAGCGCTGCGCGCAGCTGACGGATGCATTGCATCTATATGGGCTCAGTGCATCCACACTGCCCATGCAAGCACTGGGGGCATTGGCACCGGCCAGCCTGGACGTTTACGTGCAGCTCCCCGTGAGTGATCCCGCCGATGCGCCGGGCGCCGACCCCGGCGGCCTTGAGGATGCCACCCGATTCTTGCGCTACGGACTACTCGCCCGTTTCGAGGCGGCCTTGCTGGTATGCGCGGCATTGGCCCCCAATGCCCTGGTGGTGCTGGTCCCGGGTAACACGCCGCCTGGTGGGACTCCCGACCGGGGTGGGGCCCGCGGTCAACTGTTGTTGGCATTGGCCGAGTCCATCCGGGCCGAAACTGTTGACCGACAGGTGAATGTGGTGGTGACTGCGTGGGGTCTGTCGGCTGAGCAAATCGCTGCCATCGTGGGGTCGCCCCCCGCACTGTCGCACTGAACACGCCGGAATCCTCGGTGGCGCAACGTCGCTTGGACCGCTACGGCTGGTGCATTGTGATGTTGGGGGTGGGGTTCGTGTTTGCCCGCATCGGTGGGCTTTCCAGCGCCGGCTACAACTATCCCCACTGGCAGCCGTGGACATGGCGGCCGGGGTCGCTGTTCCGCACCACACTCACCACCGGCGGCGACACCGGTGCCC
>JANYHQ010000229.1 GCA_025358985.1 Acidimicrobiales bacterium | reverse complement strand
CCGGCGCAGGCACGGGGGAGTACATCAACCGCGATCACGAGCAGGTCGCAGCACTGGCCTCCGCCGCGGTGGGGGTCAACGCCCCGGTGCTGTTCTTTGATCCAAATGATGGGCTGATGGTGACCGCGTACATCGAAGGTGCCGTGACCATGGACGCTGAACGTTTTACCGACCTTGGCGCGGTAGCCCGGGCGGGCCAAGTGTTGCAACGCTTGCATACTGGATCACTGCCGTTTGCCTCGGAGTTCGGCCTGTTCTCCATGATCGACGACTACAAGCGGCTGCTGGCCACCAAAGGCGCCGTGCTGCCCGATGGGTATAGCGAACTGGAACGTTTGGCCGACGCCACGCGGCGAGCCCTAGAAGCGAACCCCCGCCCACTGGTGCCGTCGCATTGCGACCCGCTGTGTGCCAACTTCCTCGACACGGGCAATCGTATGTACCTCATCGACTACGAATACGCTGGCAACCATGATCCCATGTGGGATCTGGCGGATTTATCTGTGGAGGGGGCATTCGGGGCTGAACAGGACCACGTGTTGCTGAGCGCATACGTTGGATCAACCCCCCACCCCAACGAAGTGGGCCGGATGATGGCCTATAAGGCCATGTGTGACCTGTTGTGGACGTTGTGGGGTGTGATCCAACAGGTGAACGGAAATGCGGCTGAGGACTTCTGGGCCTATTCAGTTGGCCGATTCGACCGGTGCCGGGCGCTCATGGCCACGGCCAACTACTCCGGGCACCTCGCCGCCATCGCCGGTGAATGACCGGAATAGCGGGAAGCGAACGGATTCAGGCCAGCCACGTGGCAACGGTGTCGGCGTTGTCGCCTACCCACTTCTTGGAGGCCTCGGATGCGTCCATCTTGTCGCCGTCAATGAGGGCAGCAATCTGATTCTGCTGGTCGGTGGTGAGCGTCATCTTGGACAGGAACGTGAAGGCGGCAGGGTTCTTGGCGGCCAGCTTGGCCGAAGCGGCTTTGTACAAAATGTCTATGGGATAGTCGCATGCGTACTTACCGTCTTTGGCGGCGATGGAGGCCAGACAGGCAGGGCTCACGTCGGGCAACTTCACTTGGGTCAGCGCCACCTTTGACTGCAGCCAGTGGGGCTGCCAGAACTGCAGCAGAAGAGGCTTGTTGTCGGCCATGGCGGCCTGGATGGCGGTGATCTCGGCTGCCTCGGATCCAGCCACCACGAACTTAAACGGGAGGTTCAGGTTTTTGATGATTTGTTCGTCGTAGCTCACATAGCTGGGGTCGCCCATGAGGAACTGGCCCTGGTCCCCGGTTTCGGCGGTGGCGAACAGCTTGGCTACCTTGGGATCTTTGAACCCCTCCCACGTGGCCAGCGAGGGGTTGGCCTTGAGCAATGCGGTGGGGATGTACCACCCAATCTTGGCTTTGGGTCCCAGCTTGCCCAGTTCCACCACCGATTTCTTCTGGGTGACGTAGGTATCGAAATCGGTCTTGTGACCAGACGGCCACACCTCGAGCACGGCGTCGATGCTGTCGGCATCCAACCCCGGCCAGGTGGCGTTCTCATCAATGGTCAACAACTTCACCTTGGTGTTCAGCCGTGACTCCAACACCACCTTGGCCACGTTGGCGTTCACCGCTGAGCCGGTCCACGGGTTCACGGCAAGGGTGATGCCGGCACCAGCGGCAGGGGTGGCTGCTCCGGCGGTGGCAAGTGTGGTGGCCGCTTCAGGGGCAGCTGCGGTGGTATCGGCGGCCTTGCTTTTACTACCGCAGGCTGTGAGCGTGGCGGCTGCGAGCGCCACGAACGACCCCGCAATCACCCAGTGCCGCGATGTCGACACTCGTGTAGAGATGCCCGTGTATCCAGCCATGAATGCTCCCCTGTGTGAAAAATGCCCTTGGATGTGACAGGCCTGACGGCTACCGTATCGGGTGCTCGGCCCGGGTGCCCCAGGCTTGGGTGATGCGGTCGAGCACCACCGCCAGCGCCACGATGGCCAACCCACCAGCAGTGCCCCGCCCGATCTCTTTCTTGGTGAGTCCGTAAATCGTTTCCAGTCCCAGTGCTCCCGCCCCGATGAGTGCGGCCACCACCACCATGGCCATCACCATCATGATGATCTGATTGAGCGCCAGCATCAACGAGCGCAGCGCCAACGGCAGTTGCACCTTGAACAGTTCCTGCGTGGAGGTGGCCCCGAAGGAAGTGGCGGCCTCGCGGGGCGGATGGGGAACCTGGCGCATGCCCAGACTGGTGAGGCGTATACCGGGGGGGATGGCGTAGATCACCGAAGCGATGACGCCCGGCACCCGACCAACATGGAACAGGGCAATGACCGGTACGAGGTACACAAACGCCGGCAGTACTTGAG
>JANYHQ010000401.1 GCA_025358985.1 Acidimicrobiales bacterium | reverse complement strand
CGAGATCCGTGAACTGCGCCCCCGGATGCAGATGATCTTCCAGGACCCCATCAGCTCACTCAACCCCCGCCGCAAGATTCTCGACATCGTGGGCGAGCCGCTGCAGATCTGGAAGCGGGGCAATGCCGAGGAGCGCCGCCGTAAGGTGCGCGAAGTCCTCGATACGGTGGGTATCGACCCTGATCAGGCCGGTACCCGCAAACCGCACGAGTTCTCCGGTGGTCAGTGCCAGCGCATCTGTATTGCTCGCAGTGTGGTCATGGACCCGAAAATGATCATCTGTGACGAGCCCGTAAGCGCGCTTGATGTTTCGGTCCAAGCTCAGATTCTCAACTTGTTGGAAGAGATGAAGAAGGCCTACGGGCTTACGCTGATCTTCATTGCCCATGACTTGGCCGTGGTCAAGAACGTGTCGGACCGGGTAGTGGTCATGTACCTGGGCAAGATCTGTGAGGTGGGGCCACCCGACAACCTGTATGCGGAGCCCGCACACCCCTATACGCGTGCCCTCATCGAGAGCATCCCCGAGCCAGATCCAGCCGTGCGACCAACTGAATCAGCTGCACTCGAAGGTGATCTCCCATCACCAATCGCCCCTCCATCGGGCTGCCGCTTCCGTACCCGGTGTCCATTGGCGGCGGATCGTTGTGCCGCCGAAGAGCCGCAATTGCGCCTTGTATCAGAAGGCCATTTTGTGGCTTGCCACTTTCCCCTGGTCACCGTGCCAGTGTAGAACGGTAGTCAATGGTCGAACCTGGACTGTGTGGCATGAGCAGGACGAGGGTAGCGTGCGGATGTTCCGGCGATGCAGTACGAAAGAGTTCCAATTGAACTATCGGCTCTCCTCCATGATGCGTGTTGGACCGCGCACGATTGTCGGCGCGGGCGTGGTTGCCATGCTCTGTTTTGGCCTCACTCCCACCAACGCAATGGTCAAGGATGCTGCCAAACGCACCCCCACCAAGTCGACGCTCAGATCAACGACGGTTGCGCCCACCACCTCGCCGTCCACCACCGCCGCAGCCATCACGGCTCCGCCCACTACGGTGCTGCCCCGTGGCGGAACATTCGTTGCTGCCATCTCGGCGGATCCCGGTCAACTCAACCCCGCCATCACTACCAGTGGTGGAGTCCATGCGGCGTCGGAGTTGATGTTCAACGGACTGGTGGAACTCGATGACAATGGCAAGCCGAGGCCGGAATTAGCCGAGAGTTGGACTGTAAAGAGCGGCGACTACACGTTCAAACTACGCAAGGGCGTCACGTGGCATGACGGGCAGCCATTCACCTCAGACGACGTCAAGTACACCTTCGAAGAGGTGCTCACCAAGCTGCATTCTCGGACCCGTGCGTCGGTCGGAGATGCCATCTACAAGATTGACACCCCGGATCCCCTCACGGTGATCTTCCGATTTTATAAGCCCTATTCACCGTTCCTGCAACAACTGGGTGCCACCGAGGCACCCATACTGCCGGCCCACATTTATCGCGGCACCGATCCGGTCACCAACCCGGCCAATCTCAAGCCGATCGGCACAGGGCCCTTCAAGTTCGAGTCGTACCGCCCTGGAGCGGAGTTGCGCCTTGTGGCGAACAAGAATTACTTCAAGGTGGGCCTTCCGTATCTGGATGGGGTTGTCCTGCGGGTGATCCCTGACGCATCCAATCAGGCCATTGCCCTCGAAGCTGGGGAGGTCGATTTCATCTATGGAGTCAACGGCCCTGATCTTGCGCGCATCCGAAACAACAAGTCGCTGGCCACCTTGGAGACATTGAACAATCCGGGCGGATCGAACTGCATCATGACGATGAGTTTCAATCTCGATAAGCCGATTTTTGCCGATCAGCGTCTCCGTCAAGCGGTATTGCAGTCGTTGGACCGTAAACAATTCCTCGATCGCATTCTGTTCGGGCAGGGCAAGTTGGCTACCGCACCTATTGCCAGTGGCATCACGTTCGCCTATGCCAAAGATCTGCCGCTGCCCCCGTTTGATCGCAGCGCGGCGGCCAAGCTGCTCGATGAAGCTGGGTGGAAGCGGTCAGGTTCAGGCACTCGGGTGGCCGACAATGTCAAAGGCATTGCCGACGGCGCTCCACTGAAATTCCGGTTCTTGTCCTTTCCCACATTCTCTCAATACGGGCAATTGCTCAAGTCCCAACTCGGCGAAGTTGGCATCGATGTGCAGCTGGACACGCTGGAGCCTGCGGCATTCTCCGACCGGGTCTTTGTGCGCCGCGACTTCGACACCAATGTCATCAGCTACTGCAACGGTACCGACCCTGAGATCGGTGTGCGGCGGATGTACGACAGCAAGCAGATCGGACCGGTGGCATTCTCGAACTCCTCGGCGTACCGCAATGCTGTCGTTTCTCAACTGTTCGAAGATGCGTCAACGCGGGAAGATCTCACCGCTCGCGCAGTCATCTATCGCAAGATCCAAGAGATTCTGATCACGGATCTGCCCTACATCTGGCTGGTGGAGACCACCGGGGTCCGTGCCTATCGCAACTCGTGCACCGGCGTCACCGATTCCGGTCATTTTGCGGAAGCGGCGAGTTGCAAGAAGTAGGCGACGCAGCGGCGGACCCGGATCGGTGACGGGCAGCGGATGGCCTTTCGTCGCTCGTCGGCTGAGCTTGGCACTACCCACGGCCTTGGCAGTGGCAGGGTTGTCATTCGCACTGATTCACCTCGCCCCCGGTGATCCGGTCACTGCCATTGCCGGCGACGGTGGCGATGCCGCTTACTACGCCGAGACCCGCGCTCGCTTTGGACTCGACCAGTCACTGGGTAAGCAGTTCCTTTCGTATCTTTACCGTTTGGCACATGGGGATCTGGGTCGTTCGTATACCCAAGGTCGACCGGTGCGCACCATGATCGCCGAGCGGCTGCCTGCAACATTGCTACTCACCGGTACTGCGTTGATCCTCTCCACCGTCGTGGGCATTGCGGTTGGTGCGTTTGCGGCGTCGCGACACGGCCGCCCCGGTGACGCCATGGTCAACACGCTGTCTGTGCTGATCTTCGCCACCCCCGCATTCTGGCTGGGCCAACTCGCCATCATCTGGCTGGCATTGCGCACAGGCTGGTTTCCTGTGCAGGGGATGACGGACGCCCGTAGGGTCACCACCGGGTGGCGGGCGGCGTACGACGTTGTCCATCACCTCGCCCTTCCTGTCGCAGTGCTGGCAGCTCAGGAGATGGCGTCCGTGTCGCGCCTGTTGCGTTCTGGGCTGGTCACGGAGCTCGAGAGTGGGCACGTTCTCATGGCGCGCGCCAAAGGCCTCCCTGAGCGCACCGTGTATCTCCGCCACGCTCTGCGCAGACCGTCGTTACCCGTGCTGGCAGTCATCGGCGGCCGTCTCGGTCAGATCCTGTCCGGTGCCGTGGTGGTGGAGATCGTGTTCGGATGGCCAGGAGTGGGGCGCCTGTTGCTCCGTGCCATG
>JANYHQ010000382.1 GCA_025358985.1 Acidimicrobiales bacterium | reverse complement strand
ATCATGCCACCGTCGACGTCGACGGTGGTGGTGCCCGCGATTTTCACATCGAGGCCCTGGATGGATAGAGACTTTTTGGCTTCGAGGCTGAGATCGCCGGCTGCTTTCATGGTGATGTTGGCCGCCTCCACAGATATGTTGCCCTTGGCCACTATTTCGATACTGCCGTCGGAGAGCAGCTTGATCTTGGACTCGTTCTGGCTGAGGATGAACTTGTGTTTGAGGTCCCCCGTGCCGATCCAGACGCCTTCTTGACCCTGCCACCCATCACGCAACACCATGCGATGCCCAGATCGACTTTTTACTCCCTTGAGCACGCTACGGCCCGATCCATCATAGAGGTCCTTACCTTTTCCGCCGGCTGGAAGATCCTTCCCGTTGAACAGTGCGCCAATGACGTAGGGATGGCGGACATCACCTTGCTCGAACGCCACCAATACCTCATCGCCCACCTCAGGCAGCCACACCAGGCCGCGATCAGGACCTGCACCGATCATTGCCATGCGCGCCCAAGAGGTTTCGAAGTCATCCGACAACCATGGAAACGTCAAACGCACCCTGTGCAGCCCCTCGGGGTCTTTGATATTGGAAACGATTCCCACCACCACACCGAATATGGGTGGTCCACCGGCCGACGGAACTCCGCTGGTGGCTCCCATCGAGGTCAGTCCCAGTAACGAGCGTTCCTGGCGGCCCGACACTACAAACACGGTTCGGTAACTGGTTGGATCAAACACATGCCGTGACCCGGTCACTGTCCACGTGCCTACGAACGGTGACGCCACGGCGGAGATGGATACGGCCGTTCCGGCGCGTACCTTGGGGTTGCCGCGCGCCACCCCGTCGGCTTCCGCCAGCGACGATGTGATTTCGCGAGCCATACCCGTGGCCACACTGTCGGCTTCGGCCTGGGACTCTGGCAGGCGGGAGCTGAGCACCATGGGTGCGGAATGAAACGCCGCCGCAACGTCTGAGGCCTTGATGGCAATCTTGGGGGCGGCGTCTCGATGGGCAGCGTCAGGCTTTCCCACCAGCGCGACCTTGGCCTTGTAGTCCCAACCGCGAGCCGTGACCTCCTTGACCTGTGCGCTGGCCGAGATCCGTGGCCGGAACTCCAACAAATCGGCACCGAATGCCAGTTGCAGAGCCATGGTCGAATCGAGATCACCTGGCCCGGGAGCTCCCTGATTGACCTTGGGGGTACGGAAGAAGAACTTGCCGTCCGAAACCCCTACCTCGAAACCGATGTCGCGAGCCCTGGCCTTCACGAACTCCCAGTCTGTGAGGTTCACTTGCGACACGTGTTTGAGCTGCTTCTGGGTGGCTTCAACTTCACCGAGGGCCAAACCACAGCGTTGAGCCACCACCGTGGCAATTTTGGAGTCGGTGGTATCGAGATAGGCCTGCGTCCATCGGCCACGGTGCATACGGTGCGACTGGTCGTAGGCGCGCACCATCACCCGCTGTCCGGTGGCGTCATAGGAGGCTTCGAGTCCGGTGATCTCGCCCGAGAACAGCTCATCGCCCGATGATTGCCCACGGCCGGTGGACACCACGCTCACCGTCAGCGCAGCTCCTATGCGCACATGCGTCTTGTCCAGCACGTCTCGGTTGGGGTCGCGCATGACGATGGTGCACGTGTCGGGCAGGTGGAGGTGGTCGTCCACTACGAGGGACTCCAGCAGTGCCAACTCTGCTGCTGCCACCACTGCACTTCCCACCCTGATGGTGGGCCACCCTTGGAACGTGTTCGCCATGAGTCACGCCGACAGTGCGGCCACGTCCTCGATCGGGGGCAGCGACAAACGCACGCCAGGACGAATGCGAAGGGGGTTGTCGATGTCGTTGGCTACCGCCAGGCCCCGCCAGTAGATGGCCTTCTCGTAGTAGCGGTAGGCGATAAGAGCAAGCGAATCCCCCTCTACTACAAGGTGACTCTGGTGGCCAGCCAGAGATCCCGATGTGGGGTTTTGTGGGTCACCTTCCCCGTGGCCGGGTAACTCCTTGAGCGACACTTTCACGGTGGCCCGCAGTGGAGTTCCGTCCTCGGCGAACATCGTGAACGATGCATTCACCGACGCCACGTAGCAGGTGAACCACTTCT
>JANYHQ010000368.1 GCA_025358985.1 Acidimicrobiales bacterium | reverse complement strand
ATCGTGGAATATTGCGGTATCGAAGCGTTGCCGCGGCTGCTCGTGGTCATCGATGAGTTCGCCACTCTGGCCGCCGAGCTCCCGGACTTCCTGAGTGCCCTGGTAGGCGTGGCCCAACGCGGACGAAGCCTGGGCGTACATCTGCTGCTGGCCACACAACGTCCCGCAGGGGCGGTCAGTGAATCCATCCGGGCCAACACAAACATGCGCATCGCCTTACGCGTGCAAGACACCGCTGATTCAATGGACGTCATTGGCACGCAGGCCGCCGCCACCCTCGACCGCCACCGCCCGGGTAGAGCGTTGATGCGCACGGGCCCCGGAGAGGTCACGCTGATTCAGACGGCGACAGTGGGCGCATCACCGTCGGCGTCCATCGGAGTACGGGTACAACGACTTACCTTTGGAGCCCCCTCCCCCACCGCTGCTTCCCCGTTGGGAGCCGACACCGAAACCGACTTGATGCAGATCATTGCGGCAGCCACAAGCGCCGCACAGCAACTCCAGTTGGCACCCGCTCGGCGACCCTGGCCTGACCCCCTCCCGCACCAGGTCCACCGCGGCGATGCGCTTACTCCAGGGCCCAGCATTGGACTGGTGGACCTGCCCGACGAACAGCGTCAGGAGCCCATGATGTTGTCCGGCAACGCCGAAAACGTGTTGATACTGGGATCCGCCGGCTCCGGAACTACCAGTGCTCTCATAACATGTGCGCTTAGTATATGTGAGAGCCACAGTGCAAACGACCTTCATCTGTATGCCGTGGACTTTGGAACCCAGTTGCTGTCGCCATTGGCCAAGCTGCCGCACATGGGTGCTGTCATCGTCCCCGCCGAACCGGGTCGTCTCGAACGCCTTCTCAAACATCTTCAACGCGAGGTAGAGCGTCGACGGGCGCTGGCCGCTACTGGATTGGATCCTTGCGATCAACAGATTGCGCCCAGAATTGTGGTGTTGGTGGAGAATTGGGGAGGCTTGCGCAGTGCCCATGACGACCTCATGGGCCATATGTTCATGGAGCGGTTCCACCGCGTCCTGGCCGACGGACCCGGCCTCGGGATCTGCGCCTTCGTCACCGCCGATCGACCCCAAGCGCTGCAATCGGTGGCCATGGCGGCGTTTGGTCGTCGGTTCGTCCTTCGCTTGGGTGACCCCGTTGACTATGCCGTGCTTGGCTTACGCCGCCCGGAGCGGAACTCCGCCGGGTCAGGCAGAGGCGTGGACATCGAGCGTGGTTGCGAGTTCCAGATGGCCCACGAGGCAGATGTAGGTGCCGCCGTGGACTGCATCGCCAGCGCTTCGGACACCACGGCAGGCGCAACTGCCACCGTTGGTATCCGCCGACCACAGGGCATGTCCACACTGCCCACACATGTGTCGTTGACGTCTATGAAGGTCATGCTCGGTAGCTTCGATGTGCCAGTCATTGGGCACCCAGAAACGTTGTCCATCATGCTGGGATTGGGCGACGATGAGCATCAACCCATTGGTTGGACGCTGGGCGAAGGCGAACACGCGCTCATCACCGGTCCCAGCCGTTCCGGCAAGAGCACGGCACTGCTCGTCGCGCACCATATGGCCGCTTCAGCCATCCCCGACGCCGGGATACATGTACTGACCCCGCGCACCTCGCCCTTGCGGGGGCTGTCGGGCTGTGATCATCACCGCGACCTGGCCTCCGTGGCGGCCGCGGTGGGGATGACGGACGGTCCCTGCCTCGTGTTCATCGACGACGCCGAACTGATCGACGATGCCTCCTCGGCGCTGGCCGCCCTCCTGGCTTGTCGTCGGCCCGGATTCTGGTTGGTGGCCGCCGGTCGGGCCGATGCGCTGCGGACCAACTACAGCCATTGGAGCACCATCATCCGCCGCTCACGTCACGGTCTGGCGCTGCGCCCCCAAATGGAAGTCGACGGTGAACTGTGGCTCACTCCACTTCCGCGTCGGGCCGTGGCGTTGTCACCTACCCAGGTAGGGCGGGGGTATCTGGTGGCGGCCGGATCGTCAGAGTTGATCCAAGTTGGCGACCCGTCAGGTTCTGAGTCCGACCTGCCGATATTCGCAAGGTGAGTGTTGAGCACGAAGAACCGGCCCGTGCCGTGTGGGTTGGTCCCTACCTGCTCGAACGCGAACTGGGTCATGGTTCTACAGGAGCGGTGCATCTCGCGCGTGCGTCGGTGGGTGTGGAGCGTTTCGTGGCGGTCAAACAGATCCGCGGTACTCCCGGCAGTGATGCTCACCGCAGCGCGCTCGATGAAGCCCGCATCCTCTCCGAATTGGATCATCCGAACATCGTGCGACTGCTGGACGTGGTGGCTGACGACAACGGGGTGGCGTTGGTGACGCAGTACGCACCCAACGGGTCGTTGGCCGCACGGCTGGCGGCCAACGGTCCGCTCAGCGCCCCTGTGGTGATCGACTTGTTGGCCCCGGTGGCCGATGCGTTGGCATCGGCCCATCGCCGAGGCATCTTTCATAGCGATGTGAAGCCGTCCAACATCTTGTTGACCGCCGACAACCTGGGGCTGCTGGCCGACTTCGACATTGCCGCCTTCCGCGGTGGGGTGGAGCGCAATGGGGTGACGCTCGGCAGTGCTGCGTACCTCGCTCCCGAACTACTCAGCGGCAGTCCCCCGTCACCGTCGAGCGACGTGTACTCATTGGGTGTGGTGGCCTACGAAGCGCTCACCGGCCGACTCCCATTCGACGGACCGACGGTACAGGCGTTGCTGAAGAAGTCCGAACGCGGTACCCACGAGGTGCTCGATCCGCAACTCTTCGGGCCGCTGGCCACCGTGGTGGAGCGCGCCATGGCCCGCTTGCCCCGTCAGCGTTTCGACAGTGCTGAGGATTTGGCCACGGCCTGGCGGGCCGCTCGCACCGGGTCGCCTTCGGGGGCAGTCTCGGTTTCAGCAGCGCCGCCGTCAGCCAACGTTGCCCAATCCAGTCCGGAATTGAAACGGGCCGAGGCATCCACCCCGAACGAGGCATTGCTCGGCGCGTTGCGCGAAGTGGCCGCTCGCTCGGACGGGGCGTCCGCCAACAATTCACCAAGTGATGCCTCACCCGGCGAGCTGCCAATCGACCTGGATCGTCCATTGGTCAACCATGCGGCGAGCTCACCGCATCAAGACATGGCTATCGCCGACGACGAATTGCGGGCCACCACCCGTCTCGAGCGTCCGTTGCGTCCACGGACCCTGGACTATGCGCCGCCCGCGGTGCCACACAACCGGGCCCGACAGGTGCGACTGCTGGCGGGAGGGATAACGGTTGCCGTGGCTGTGGGTGTGGTTGGGTTGGTGGCCGCCACCCGAAGCAAGGGTCGCGCCGTAGAAGGTGGCTTGGTGG
>JANYHQ010000185.1 GCA_025358985.1 Acidimicrobiales bacterium | reverse complement strand
CCTCGGCCTCCATCTCGACGGGTCGACTGATGGAGTGGTAGTAGGGCGCCGTGTCACCGCGCAACACATGATCTTTGACGATCTCGTCAATGACAATGCCGTTTTCGCAATGCATCATGATCATGGAACCAATGCGACCGGACTGCTGCATGGCCCGGAAGATTTCGGCATCGGTGGAGTACAGAACGCCCGGATAGGCCGTGAACAACTTGAACGAGGTGACGCCCTCGTCGTGCATCACCGACATCTCCTTCAACGACACATCGTTGACGTCGGTCATGATCATGTGGAAGCCGTAGTCGATGGCGCAGTGGCCGCCCGCCTTCTCATGCCAGCGGTCGAGGGCGGCATGCAGCGTGTCGCCCTTTTGTTGGATGGCAAAGTCGATGATGGTGGTGGTGCCACCCCACGCCGCTGCGGTACTACCAGTTTCGAACGTGTCGGCCGACTCGGTACCGCCAAAGGGCATTTCCATATGGGTATGGACATCGACCCCACCAGGGATGACGTACTTGTCGGTGGCATCAATGACGCGCGCCCCACTCGTGATGGCGCTGTCGTGATCACTCGACGTGGGGTCGAGCAACGCCACTATGCGCTCACCCTCCACCACCACGGTGTTGAGATGGGTGCCGGTGGCGGAGATCACCGTTCCGTTGGCAATGACAGTACGCATATGAGTGCTCCTCTTCTCTGTGCTGCTCAGAACGACTGGGGACTGCTCAGGACTTCAGCGATTCGAATACCCCGGCCAGGGCATCGAGGGCAGTATTGGCCTCATCCTCGGTGAGGCTGAGCGGTGGGGCAATGCGTAGCACGTTGCCGCTGAGGCCACCCTTGCCAATGAGCACACCGGCCCGTTTGGCGCCTTCGAGGGCCGCACTGGCCGCCGCTGCATCCGCCGTCTTGGTGCCGGGTTGCACCAGTTCCACCCCACACATGAGGCCCTTGCCGCGGACCTCGCCAATCATGGGGTTCTCTTGGGCGATGTCACGGAACCGATTCAGGATGAGGTTGCCCACCTTCACGGCGTTGGTCTGCAGGTCGTTGTCCAACAGATACTCCAGCGTGGCCAGTGCCCCGGCCGACACCAAGGGGTTGCCACCGAACGTGGAGATGTGGTTGCCCTGTACGGAGTTCATGACTTCGGCGCGGGCCACCACTCCGCCCATGGACAATCCGTTGCCCACTCCCTTGGCAAACGTGACCATGTCGGGTGTCTCACCGTGGGCCTCCCAGCCCCAGAAATGCTCTCCAGTTCGTCCCCAACCGGTTTGTACCTCGTCCGAGATCCACAGAATGCCGTGCTCTCGCAGCACTCGGGCAAAGGCCCCAAACATGCCATCCGGGGGCACCGTGAACCCACCTACGCCCTGGATGGGTTCGGCGATGAGGGCGGCCACATTGGACCCCATCATGGCCAGCACGTCGCGCAGATCGGCCACGCACGCATCAATGTACTGATCGTCGGGGAGGTGACCAAAAGGGCTGCGGTAGCGGTATCCGCCATGCACATAACCCACTTGGAACGGGCTCAGCGAACTGGACCGCCAACTGGCGATGTTGGTGAGCGGCATGGTGGAGAACGAGCCACCGTGGTAGCTGCCACGCATGGTGAGTACCTGATTGGAGCCGCGGTACGACGTGGCCAACAGCAGCGCCGTGTCGTTGGCCTCCCCGCCGGAGTTGGCAAAGAAGACACGAGCGTCGGGGATCTTCGACAACCCGGCAATCTTCTCGGCCAAGGCAATCATGGGCTCGATGAGATACAACGTGGACGTATGAAGCATCCGGGCAGCCTGTTGTTGAATGGCTTCCACCACCTCGGGCACGGCGTGGCCCACCATGGTGGTCAGAATGCCACCGAACAGGTCAAGGTATTGGTTGTCTTCGGCGTCCCATACATGACGGCCTTCGCCGCGCACGATGGAAATGGGTTCGGCGTAATAGTGGGCCAGCCAGCTGGGCATGACTTGGCGGTGACGGGCCAAGAGTTCGGCATGGGCTCCCATGATCAGCGCTGCACCAGATCGCCGTACTGGCTGGGATTGCGGTCACGGTAGAACGCCCAACGGTTGCGTACCTCAGCAATCAGATCCAGATCGAGATCGCGAATGATCAACTCCGGATTGTGTGGATCACCGGTATCGCCTACAAATTTGCCTTCCGGGTCTACGAAGTAACTGGTGCCATAGAAGTCGTTGTCGCCGAGCTCCTCGATACCCACCCGATTGATGGCCCCGATGTAGTACTCGTTGGCCACGGCCGCCGCCGGCTGTTCCAACTTCCATAGGTACGCAGACAATCCTCGGGACGTGGCGCTGGGGTTGAACACCATTTGGGCGCCGTTGAGACCGAGCGCCCGCCACCCTTCCGGAAAATGTCGGTCATAACAGATGTAGATGCCGACGCGGCCAACGGCGGTGTCCCATACCGGGAAGCCCAGGTTGCCGGGTCGGAAGTAGAACTTCTCCAGGAACCCCGCGGTTTGCGGGATATGCGTTTTGCGGTACTTGCCCAAGTACGTCCCGTCGGCATCGATGAGGGCGGCGGTGTTGTACAGCACGCCCGGCTGCTCCTGCTCGTACATGGGAAGCACCACCACCATGCTTAATTCCTTGGCCAGGGCCTGGAACCGTTTGGTGGTGGGACCATCGGGGATGGCTTCGGTGTATTCGTAGAACTTGGTGTCTTGGACCTGGCAGAAGTATGGACCGTAAAAGAGCTCCTGGAAGCAGATGATTTGGGCGCCCTGTTTGGCGGCCTCGCGCATCTGGCGCTCGTGCTCGTCGATCATCGACTCTTTGGAGCCTGTCCAAGTGGTCTGTAGCAGGGCGGCGCGTACGTTTGCCATGGTTCTCCTCCACGATGGTGATGCGGGTCCACTCTTGAGACCAGTGTGAGCCAACACCGTGGTTGGGGCCAGTACCTGATTGTGTACCAGTAACAATGTGTACGGGGTGCTACAACGGTGTGGTGCCCGACTGTTGCGCCCACGATCTGGCCGTTCTCATCGACGACCCCACGGCGCGCGGCATCGCCACTGCCATCACCACACGGATCCGCGATGGTCACCTGGTGCCAGGCGACCGACTTCCCACTGTCCGAGCCCTGGCCGTTGCATTGGCCACCAGTCCAACTACGGTGCATGCGGCGTGGCGAATACTGGCGCGCGGCGGCACCATCGACTCACGGGGTCGCTCGGGAACGTTCGTACGCGCCGAACGGCGGCGCGGCGCCGCTCAGCGCTACAACTCGGTGGTCGGCGAAATCGGCTCCCGCCTCGACCTCGCCACCGGAGTGCCCGACCCCGATCTACTTCCCGAGGTCCGCCGCGCCCTGGCCCAGGTGAGTCGCCGCACGCTCACCACCACCTACCTCGATCAGCCCATCCTGCCCCGCCTGGAAGAGTTGCTGGCCGAGTCCTGGCCGTTTGTGCCCGAGCGGTTCACGATGGTGGACGGTGCCCTCGACGCCCTGGACCGGGTTTGCGCGGCGGTAGTGCGTACCGGGGATCGGGTGCTGGTGGAGGACCCGGGGTTCCCACCGCTGTTCGACCTCATCGAACAGTTGGGGGGCGTGCCGGTGGGGGTGGCGGTGGACGATGAGGGGATGATTCCGATGGCACTGGCAGCCGCTCTGAGGGTTCATCCCGTGGCCATCATCATCCAGCCACGAGCGCAGAATCCGTTCGGCTCATCGCTGTCGGCCGAGCGTCTTTCGGTTCTGGCAGCCTTGATAAAGCCCGGCACTGCGTTGGTGGTGGAGGATGATCACAGCGGAGACATCGCCTGGTTCCCCACACTCAGTATGGGTACATATCTTCCCCAACGCACTGTACACATACGAAGTTTCTCCAAGTCCCATGGGCCCGATCTGCGATTGGCCGCCATTGGTGGAGCCGGAGCAGTGGTGGACGAGGTGGTGGACCGCCGCCGATTAGGGCCGGGATGGTCAAGTCGTTTGCTGCAAGCGGTGTTGGTGGAGATGCTGCGCGATCCGCATACAGTGGCCACCGTGGGTGCGGCCCGCCAGGAGTACCACCGTCGCCGGGTCACACTGGCGGCGCTGTTGCACGACAGGGGCCTGGTGACCCACGGGGTGGATGGCATCAACTTGTGGCTGGATGTGGCAGACGAGCACACCGCCCAGGTGATGCTCACTGTGGCCGGAGTGGGGGTGGCGCCCGGCGCTGCTTTCTGGCTGGGCGTACCTGCGGTGTCCGGCAACCTCCGGATCACCCTCAACTATGACGGTGATCGTCTGGAGTGGCTGGCCGACGCATTGGCGGCCGCTGGTCAGCCCTAGTCGCCCTGTCGCATCTGGTTACCAATCGCCTCGGTTGTCTTCTGTACGGGTATCCACGCCGTAGCGCCATCCGGCCAACGACAGCATCGTCACCACTATCAATCCCAGCATATGCATCGTCCTTTCCGATCAGGTACGCACTCAGGATCACAGATCGGCATCTAGAAGTGAAATACAGGTTGTGATTCAATATGATCATGGAACCAGATCAATCATCGAGCCTGGCGGAAGGCCCGGAGCTGTTGTTCGGTGTGGAAGTTCGTCATCTGGCGGCCCTGTCTGCCATTGCCCAGACCAAGTCGTTCTCCAAGGCCGGTGAGCAACTCGGTTACGCCCAGAGCGCCATCTCCCAGCAACTGGCGGCGTTGGAACGTGCGGTGGGACACAAGTTGGTGGAGCGCCCCGGTGGGCCCCGTCCGGTGTCACTCACCGAAGCCGGTTCCGTACTACTGCGCCACGCTGAGTCGATCACCGCCCGACTGCGCGCTGCCAAAGCCGATCTTGATGCGCTGGCCGCCGGGGAGGCGGGGGTGCTGCGGATAGGTACCTTCCAGTCAGCCGGAGCCCGCATCCTGCCTGCGGTACTGGCCCGGTTCCGCCACCACTGGCCGCTGGTAGAAGTAGCGCTATCGGGGCAGAACAATGAACTGGACCTGGCCCGGATGGTGCTCAACGGAGAATTGGACCTGTCGTTCGTTGACGTACAAACGGTGGAACCGCCGCTGGAATCGGTTCAATTATTGGTGGATCCGTATCTGGTGCTGGTCCCCGCTGACAGCCCGCTGGCCACTCGTTCATGGTTGAACCTGTCTGATCTGGCCGATGTGGATCTCATCACCTGCGCCACATCAGACCCGTGTTCGCGCCGTTTGACCCAGGCGTTCGCCGCGTGCGACACCACGCCGCGCATTGTGTTTCGTACCGATGACAACCTCACCGTGCAACGCCTGGTGGGCGTGGGTCTGGGGGCGGCCGTGGTGGCGGCACTCACCGTGGAGCGTCAACTCGATGGAGCCAACGTGGTGCGCATCCCGCTCGCCCCCACATCCACCATTGAGCGTCATATCGGATTGGCCTGGCACGGTGACCGCTACCGCTCCCGCGCCGCTCGGGCATTCGTGGACGAAGCGCTCTTCGTGGCGCCGAGCATTGCCGATTGAGTGCCCTACGTCAGCGACCTACCACCCATACCAACATCTTGCGCACCAGGTCGTCGAAGGCGGCCACGCCCAATTCCAGGTCAGCTTCGGCGGTGTCTTCGATATGGGTATGTGACAGGCCACCAATGGACGGTACGAACATCATCACCGTAGGGACACCGGCGCGGGCCATCTCCGCCGAATCATGCATGGGCCCCGACGGCATGATTTGGCGGACACCGCTACGGGCCTCCACGGCATCGGCAGCAAACTGCACCAGGTCGGGCTCGAAGTCGATGGGGGCAATGGACCACATCATGTCCACCTGCGCCTCCACATTCTCCTCGGCGGCAATACGACTCACCAACTCCTCCAGGCCCGCCACCATCTGCTGCAGTACTGCGGTATCAAGGTGGCGCATGTCCACACTGAACTCGGTACGCCCGTTGACCGCAGTGGGCACTGCGGGATGGACCTTCCACACGCCAATGGTGGAGAACGCATCGTGATCGAGACCCAGTTGACGGACCTCCACGGCCATACGGGCGGCGGCCAGTGTGGAGTCTCTGCGCATTCTGATGGGGGTGGCCCCGGCGTGGGCGGCCTGCCCCTGTATCTTCACCAGTCGGCGCTCCACCCCGAGGATGCCGTGCAGTGCCGCCAGCCGCAGACCACCTGCCTCCAGTACGGGACCCTGCTCGATATGCAGTTCGGCGGACGCTTTGATGCTGGGGAGAATGTCGCCCGCCGTGAGAA
>JANYHQ010000152.1 GCA_025358985.1 Acidimicrobiales bacterium | reverse complement strand
CTTGTCCGGTCGCCGTATCGGTGATTGCGGTCGCGGCCTCTTCGAGGATGAGCAGCCGCGCGGGTGCCGATAAGGGTGAGCGCCCTGAACACGCCCGGATAGTCGAGCGCAGCTACCTGGGCCACCATCGCGCCGACGCCGATCCCTGCGAGGTGCGCGGGCCTGCCGCCGAGGGCTTCGACAAGGGCCGCCGCATCCGCGGCAAGGTCGCGCAAGGTGTACGCAGGCGCCTCCGGATCGCCCGTCGTCGACTCACCGCTATCGCGCAAGTCGTAACGCACTACGCGGCGCCCGCCTGCGGCGAGACGCTCGCAGAGCGCGTCGGGCCAGGAAAGCATGGTCGTCGCGCCAGCGAGTAGGACGAGTGGTGCATCCTGGTTACCGAAGGACTCGATGCCCAGGGTGACCCCATTGGCGTTGATGGTCGTCATCGGATCATCTCCTTCCGTCTCCCGCCTCTGCGCCCTGCGCTCGCGAGGCTCATGAGAGCGCCGTCACGAGGTCAGACAGGTGCTGCAGCGAATTGTCGAGGTGGTCATGCCCGAGCGGCGGGAACTGGATCTGCTTGCGTACGTCGAGCGCGACAGCGGACCAGTCATACGTCAGCGTCACCGTCGTTCGCAACGGTCCGCTCGCCTCAAGGTCGTAGCGCCAAATCCAGCCGCCGAAGCTGAGCCCCCCCGTCTCGGGCGACTCCTGCCCGGGCTTCCACGCGATGGCTCGCGGCTCGTCGAACACTTCGACTCGGTTGCCCATTTCGTAGTCCTTGTCCGGGTGGCTCTCGTGGTGCATGGCCATCCGGAACACCTGGCCGCAGGTGGTTATGCGATCGCAGCCCAGAGACTCGCGCACCCAGCCGGTGCCATTGATGTCGCTGTGGGTCGATGGGTCGGCCAGAACCGAAAACACCGCCTCCGCCGAGGCCTCGATCGTCTTCGCAGTAGACATCCGCATGATCAGCTACGTCCGCTCATGACGACACCCGATAACGCAGGTGCGTGACGCCGGGCGCGTCGAGCACACGCGTCAGCTCCAGCTCGATGCGGTCTGCGTCGAACAGTCGCCGCCCGCCGCCGAGCACGACCGGGATCAGGTGGATCTCCAGCTCGTCGAGCAGGCCCTCGCGCAGCAGCGATTGCGAGAGGCTGGCGCCGTGCACCATCACGTCCTGGTCGCCGGCGGCGGCGGCCTTGGCCATGCGCATCGCGGTCGCAACGTCGGGCACGTAGTGGACCCAGCCGCTCTGCGGCGCCGGCGGGGTGCCGCGCGTGGGCACGAAGATAGGCACGCCGTGGTGGTCGCCGCCCCAGTGACCGGCGTAGTCGAACGTCTTGCGGCCCACGACGACCGCACCCGTCGCCATCAGCTCGGCGAACACCTGCCCGCTCAGCCCCGGCGGTTCGAAGTGCGGGAACCCGGAGACGGGCTCGCCGAACCACTCGTGCAGCCGGTTGCCGCCGGTTCCGAGCCCGTTGTCGGGGCCGTCGTCCGGGCCGGTGATAAACCCGTCAAGCGACATCGACATGTACAGGATGGACTTCGTCATGGTCGCTTCTTTGCTTTCGGGACTGGTGGGTGGATCGCCGGGGAGAACAAGAGCTGTACGTACTGTCGGAGGTGTTCGATGCTTTCCAGCACTACGGCAGGGTCGTCGGCGGCCTTGGCCAGGATGAATGCTCCTTGCAAGACAGCCTGGGTGTGACGGGCGAGGCTCGCCGCGTTGACCGTGACCGCCGGGGGGTTGGCAGCGATGGCTGCGCTCAGGTCAGCTTCGAGCGTCGCAGCATGTCCGAAAATGCTTGCGGCGCAGGCGTCACGTACGGCAGGGGATGACTCGAATGCTTCTTGGGTCATCGTGCCGGCCAGGCAACTGAACTCTGCCGCTGTGCCGCGGATGAGGTCGGCGCGTAGATCGATGTATCCGAGGACGCGATCGAGCGGATCAGCTTTGTCGTGGTAGCCGGCGGACGCGAACACCGCACCCGTTGTCTGCGACCAATGGTCCGCCACCGCCACTGCGAGCCGTTCCTTGGAGTCGAAGTGGTGGAAGAACGCGCCTTTGCTGACGCCCGCCGCGGCGCACAGGTCATCAACCGTGGTTGCGTTCAGGCCTTTGGCGCGGACGAGCCGGACGGCAGCATCGAGAAGGCGCGTGCGCGTCGACCCTTCCGGCGGCGTTCGGGTACTTGTCGGTAGGACCATACCGATACAATACCAACTAGTCGGTATGGTGTCAATCCCATGGGTAACGTTCGACGGCGAAGCATGAACTGAGCCCCGGTCGGCTCGCCGAGGCCACCCTGGTCACCACCGGGGGAACAGCGAAACGCATCGATCGAGGGACCAGTAACGTGATTGAGTGAACAAGGACAAAGAGCTCACGTTCATGGACGAGGTTGTGGACGAAGCCAGCGCTGTGGCCCTGCGGTTTTTTGGGGTCGGGATTTCGGTCGTCGAGAAGCTTGATTCATCGCCCGTGACCGAAGCGGATCTGGCGGTTGAGCAACTCGTGAGGACGCGGATCACTGAACAGTTCCCTCATGATGCGATCGTCGGAGAGGAATTCGGATCGTTCGGTGTGTCGTCGAGAACATGGATTGTGGATCCGATTGACGGCAC
>JANYHQ010000144.1 GCA_025358985.1 Acidimicrobiales bacterium | reverse complement strand
TGCCACCGGAGACATTCAATGCCTGCCCGGTGCAGTAGTTCGCATCAGATGATGCCAGGAACAGTGCCGTCAGGGCTACATCGGACGGTTCGGCCAATCGCCCCAGTGGAGATTTCGACGACCATTCGGCCACCATCTCGGCAGTGCGGGTGCCTGCTCCCATCTCGGTGAGCACGTATCCGGGGCAGATGCAGTTGACGTTGATGCCATACGGGCCGAACTCCATGGCACAGACCCGGGTGAACGCAATCACGGCAGCCTTGGAGGCGCAATAGTGGGCCTGGTTGGGGCTCCCCAGCTTGCCCCCCATGGACGCCATGTTCACGATCTTGCCGCTGACGCTCTTGTCGGGGGTGGCTGCGGCGATCATCGACCGCACCACGGCTTGGGTGGTGAACAGCATTGAACGGGCATTGACTTCGAACATGAAGTCCCAGTCGTCGGCTGACATATCGAGGATCGAGGAAAACCGCAGTACACCGGCGTTGTTCACCAATACATCAACCCCACCAAGGGCGTCGATGGCGGCGCCAATGGTGGACCGAGCAGCGTCTGGAGCCCGTAGATCGCCCACTACTGGAACCGCCCCCAGGGGTCGCGCCACCTCCGACAATTCGTCACCCAAGATGTCGACCAAGGCCAGCCGTGCGCCCTCGGCACCGAAGCAGGAGGCGATATCGGCCCCGATTCCCCTGGCGGCTCCGGTGATGATGACCCGCTTGCCTGCCAACCGTCCGCCTGACGGCGTCGCAGAAGTGGCGTGGGTCGTCATGGCGGCAAACGGTAAGCCATCGGGGACCCCCTGCGTCGACCGCACTGTTAACAGTCGGTTACCGATTCCAGGATGACGGTGGCGCCCGCCGTGAATGGTGGGTGTACCGGACGGTGGCGCTGGTACGGTCCGGTGTGAGCATGGCGATTCACCAAAACCAGTCGACCGCGGCCGGATACGAGCCGGAAATGGACCGTATCTTGATGGTGACGGGAGCGGCGGGAGCGGTGCTGGCCCCGTTCGGTTCCCCCGGACTGCACCTGGCGGCCATCACGGCCGGCATCGCCACCGGCGCCGATGCCCACCCAGATCCTGATCGTCGGTATACGGCGGGTATGGCGGCGGGGCTGTTTTACATGGTGGCCGCCGTGTTCGGGGCGTCGTTGCTCAGTGTTTTCTCCGTGGTGCCGCCCGAGTTCGTGGCTGCCATCACGGGACTAGCGTTGTTCGGCACCATCGTCTCATCCACTGCCAGCGCTCTAGCCGACCCAATCGAGCGTGATGCGGCGGTGCCACCTTGCTCTGCGCGGCGGCCGGGTTCACCTTGTTCCACATCGCCGCCCCGTTCTGGGCGTTGGTGGTGGGTCTGTTGGTACACACCATCACCCGACGCTCCAACACCAAATCGAGCCCTCGATGATCGCTTCGATGATGGCTGTGGTGTCTTCGTCCACGGTGGTGGGGCTGAAATGGGTCACCGTGGTGGTGGTCAGCGCCATTGCATTTGTACAGCTGCGCCGCCATCCAATTCCTCGGGCGGAACTGATCCGTCGACTGCCGCGTTGTCTGGCCGGGTTGTTCTGCTTCGGAGTGGGTATTGCCGTGTTCTTCGCTGCGCATCTCGGCAACCCACCATGGGATGTTCTTCACGGCGGGTTGTCCAAGCGCACTGGACTGCCAGTGGGCCTCATCATCAACATCGTGGGCATCACCGTGCTGTGTCTGTGGGTGCCGCTCAAGGAACGCATCGGCCTGGGGACCGCTCTCAACACTGTCGTCATTGGGTTGGTGGTGGATATGGTGAGACCGGCCATACCCGATGTCAACGCCCTCTGGCTGCGGGTGCTCATGGCCCTGGCCGCCACTCTCATCATCGGATTCGGGTCAGGTCTCTACATTGGATCAGGGTTGGGGGCGGGGCCGCGCGACGGATTGATGCTCGGACTCCGGCGATTCGGGATGTCGATGCGCGTGGCACGTTCCCTGGTGGAAGCGGTGACCCTCGTGGTGGGGGTGTTGCTCGGAGGCCGGGTGGGGTTCTCCACCGTGGCCTTCTTGGTGCTCATCGGCCCGGTAGTGCAGTTCCTGCTGCCGCGTATGTCGCTGCCACCGTTGGCCGAACCGACGCCAAGCGCATCGAGTGTTGCTGCAGGCGATTACCTGGCACCACCGCCTGCGTCGCCTCCCTACACACGTCCACGGTGACCGATCTTGAGGATGTCGTTGACCGGATCAGGCCACGAGGGGCGTTTCAACGATGCCCGGAACCTCAGTAACCATGGCGGCGGTAGTCCGATCCGTGTAGTTCCGGGCATCGGCCACCTGGACCTCATAAGCACGACTGAACGCTTGTCGTCCAAAGATCATGGCACCGACAATCGTCATGGCAAAGACACCCACACCGATGCTGAACAACAACGCCTGACTCATGAACCGCCACCTTCACCACTGAGTATCAATGCGCCGGCTGACAGAATCGACGGCACCCAGATACCAACGAAAATGCCCTGCATTTCGTGCCCTGAAAACCACAGCGACACAGACAGTACAAGCGAGAAAAAACTGGCCAGGAGAAACAACAGCTTTGCCTGGACCAACGGCTTGGCCAGGAGATGTCGAAGAACAGCCTGCTTGGTCGGTACCGGAGTATCACGGGTCACATCCATGCTGTCGTCCTCTGATCGGTAACGGAGCGAAAAATGAACGCTCATTAGGTGGTGCGCGTACGGTAGACCCGCCCTGTTCACTACGGCTATGTCCAATCGGAATGTGTGGGCTGATGGGGTGCGGATGTCCTCGGTCGACAAGACTGGACTGAACCCACCCAGGGGTCTGCAGCTCATATGTGAAAGTGGTGAGTCCCGTGGCTCCGATACCAAAGAGCAGCACCGTCGCAGTCACCGGTAGCGCAGGCTTCATCGGCGGCTGGGTGGTGCACGGCCTGCTCCAACGCGGGTACCGGGTACGGGCATGCGTCCGTGACATCCATGACGCAACACGGACCGCATTTCTCAAAGCGATGCCTGCGTACGCGTCCGGCCGCCTCACGCTTCACGCTGCCGATCTCAACAACCCCGGGTGCTTCGACAATGTGTTCGCCGGATGCCACGGGGTTTGTCACCTCTCTCATGTCAGCACGTATGACGACGCCGACTACGTCCGTCGAACCTGCGACCACATCATCGCCAGTGTTGAGGGCTCCGGGTCTGTGGCCCGTGTGATCGTCACCTCGAGCATCGCCGCCGTGATGTCTGAGGCCGACATGTCGGAACTCGTACGCCGCCCGGTACTTGACGAGGACCGCTATCCCGACGAGCAGAACCCGAAGCGCACGCCCGAGCGAGGCCAGGGTTACTCGATGGGCAAGGTGTTGGCCCAGCGGGCCTTCTCCGAGGCCGCTGCCGAGAGCGGGCGATGGGATGCAATCACCTGCTGCCCCGGGGACAACATCGGTCCAATCCTGTCGGCCCACCAGAAGGACATGGGGCCGTGGCAGCATCTCATCGAGAAGATGCTCAATGGCAGCGGCGAACTGTTCCAGGGCACCGGTCCCTACCGGCCATGGATGACTGTCGATGTGCGTGACGACGCACAGTGCCACATCGATCTGCTGGAGAGCGCAGCGGTTCACAACGGTGAGCGCTACATCGCGTGGTCCACCGATACGCGACGTATGGAGGACATCTGCGCCGACATCGCACGACTGCTTCCGGAGCTCGGCTTTCAGGTGCCACCCGTGACGGACCCCTCACCGGACCGGATCAAGGTTCGCGAGGCTGAATTCCGTGCCATATGGGCGGGCTGTGAGCTGCGCAACGATCGGATTCGTTCGGTAATACCCATAACGTTCCGGCCACTTGACGACTCGATTCGCGATTGCGTGGAGTCGCTCCTGTCGGTGGCCGGAACCACAGTGCTGCGACGATAAATCAGGTGCGTCTCGGCCTCACATCGCGAGCAGCGCGATTGCGGCAGCGACCGCCATCGGCGGCGATGCCAACACCACGCGACCGGTTCGGGGTTCAATGTGGTCGAGTGCTCGCAGCATCGATGCCTGGGCCAATACCACCACGTCGAAGCTGGCATCCAGCCCGTCCACATGACGGGCCAGTGCGCTCAGATAGCCGTTTATGTCACCGGCTTCGAACAGTAGCCACGCATCGGAGCACGGCACGGACACAATCTCCACCACCGCACCGGCTGCCACTGCGCACTCTGTCAACAGCGAAATGGTGGGAGTCACGGTGCTGTCCACTGCCGTGACCACTGCAAGTCGGCGCCCCGCCAAGACGGCAGCCTCGGCCATGGGCCGATCGATGCGCAACACTGCCACGCTGGCTGGCACCTGCTCCACTACGCCCGACACTGTGGAACAGGTACATACGATGACATCGGGCCGCTCAGCTCCGTCGCACAACTCGGCCACCGCCACCTCCACCATGCGACGCACCCGAAGGTCATCAACTCCCAGTGATCGAGCCTGCTCCAACAGCGATGGCACCACGAGATGACATGTTTGTATGTGCGCTGACTGTTCTGCTACGAGCGCGTTGAACGTGGCCACATGGACGTCGGCGGTATGGAGAAATCCGATGGTGGTGCCCACCCTTACTCTCCCCCAATGAGGAACAGGCGGTATGCGGGGTTGGCACTTTCATCGCTCCATGGGTAGCCGAGTTGGCCCAGAAAGGATCTGAACGCCTTGGTGTCTGTCACGGGCACTTGGAGGCCAACGAGGATACGACCGTAGTCGGCACCCTCGTTGCGATAGTGGAACAAGGAGATGTTCCAATTGGGACTCATGGCCGACAGGAAACGCAGCAGCGCGCCGGGCCGTTCCGGAAACTCGAAGCGATACAACAATTCGTCATTCGCTCGTGCCGAGCGTCCCCCCACCATGTGACGTAGGTGCTGCTTGGCTAGGTCGTCGTCGGTGAGATCGAGTACCGAGAATCGTTCGGATTGCAGAGATTTCACAATGGCGGCGCCGTCATCGCGGTTGCCAATGGTGACACCCACGAAGATGTGCGCATCTCCCGTGTCGGCGATGCGGTAGTTGAACTCGGTGACGCTGTGTCCGTCGAGCACGGCGCAGAATCGGCGGAACGAGCCTCGCGCTTCGGGGATGGTGACGGCCAACACCGCCTCACGCGCCTCGCCCACTTCAGCCCGTTCGGCCACGAAACGCAGCCGGTCGAAGTTCATATTGGCCCCACAGGCCACGGCCACCACCGTTTGACCAGTGCACTCGTGTTCGGCCACCCAGTGCTTCATTCCTGCGATGGCCAACGCACCGGCCGGTTCCAGGATGCTGCGGGTGTCTTGAAAGACGTCCTTGATGGCGGCGCATACAGCGTCGGCATCCACCAACACCATGTGGTCCACCAGCTGACGACACAGCCTGAATGTCTCTTTGCCCACCGTTTTGACCGCGGTGCCATCGGAGAACAGCCCAACGTCTTTGAGGGTCACCCGCCGACCAGCGACCAACGAACGGGCCATGGCATCTGAGTCAATCATCTGCACACCTATGATTTGGATATCGGGTCTCACCGCCTTGACGTAGGCGGCGATGCCGCTGATGAGCCCACCCCCACCCACTGCCACGAAGATGGCTCGGATTGGTCCCTGGTGTTGGCGAAGGATCTCCATACCAATGGTGCCTTGTCCGGCAATGACGTCCGGGTCATCAAAGGGATGGACGAAAATTAGTGACCGTTCGGCACCAAGTTCATCGGCGCGCTGCTTGGCATCGGAGTACGAGTCGCCACTGAGTACCACTTCCACGGCCTCGCCGCCGAACGACCGCACCGCATCCACTTTCACCTGGGGCGTGGTTACCGGCATGACGATGAGGGCCCTGCACCCCAGCTTGGCTGCGGCCAACGCCACGCCTTGCGCATGGTTGCCAGCCGAAGCGGCAATGACCCCACGGTCACGCTCCGCCTGGCTCAGCTGAACCATCTTGTTGTAGGCACCACGTAGCTTGAAGGAGAACACCGGTTGGTTGTCCTCGCGCTTGAGCAGCACTGTGCAACCCAGACGGGTTGACAACTGCGAGGCTCGCTCCAACTCCGTTTCGCGGGCTACGTCATAGACCCGGGCGGTGAGAATCTTCTTCAGATAGTCAGTGTACTTAGGACTGTGCTGAGGATTCTGCGGCGCAGGCATGTAGAGACGACCCTACCGGAAGCGGATGATCACGGCACCGGACGCGAACACGGTCCGACCGTTGAATCGGCTCCTCGAGCTCCTTGGCATGATCTCCAGCGTCACGTTGGTCATCTCGTGACTGCTGGGCGGAGAACTGTCAAAGGGTGTTCCCGTCGAGAAGGCGTCGTGCCTGGGCTCAGGAGTTGGGCGACTTCAATTGGAAATCGCCCAGGACCAGCTCCGAGGCCTGCGCCTTGATGCGCTCAGCCACATAACGCTTGACAGGTAACCATTTGGTGTCCTATTGTTGAGGATGTGGAAGCAGTCTTTCGAGCGCTTGCCGACCCCACCCGCCGGGACCTGCTCGACACCCTGTTCGCCAACGATGGCCAGACGCTGCTTGCCCTCACTACTGGGCGGGGCATGACTCGCATCGCAGTCGCCAAACATCTGGCGATCCTCGAAGAAGCAGGACTGGTAGTGAGCCGCCGCCACGGCCGCGAGAAACACCACTACCTGAACCCGGTCCCCATCCGGCTCGTCTACGACCGCTGGGTCAGCAAGTACACCGAAACATGGGCCGCCGGCCTCGTCGGCCTCAAACATGAACTGGAGGAAACCCCCATGGAGAAGGTCTTCGAGATCTACATCCGCACCACCCCCGAACGCCTCTGGGCGGCCATCACCGACCCGGCCACTCGCACCCGTTTCCAATTCGGCGCCACCATCGAATCCGACTGGACGGCCGACTCTTCGTATCGGATCGCCCATCCCGACGCACCTGGACCGCTCGTTGACGGCGTCAACCTCGAAATCGACCCGCCCCGCCGACTTGTCCAGAGTTTCCATGCGCACTGGAGTGACGGCGCAGACGCCGCCGGCACCTCCCGAGTCACCTGGGAAATCGAACCCGTCGCCGATTCTTGTCGACTCACCGTCATCCACGACCAACTACCAGCCGACGCCGCCCCCGACCTCTACGGCGGCTGGCCAATGATTCTCTCCGGCCTCAAGACATGGCTCGAGACGGGCAACGAACTCACCACCCCCGGATCACTGATGTACAACCCCACCAACCCCGAACAGGAGCAGAACCAATGAACACCTTGACCGATATCCGCAACGTCGCCGTCAACGTCAGCGACCAAGACGCCGCCTTGCGCTTTTACACCGATACCCTTGGCTTTGCGACCCACGTCGACGGTGACACCCCCGCCGACGGTGACACCCCCGCCGGACGCTGGATCATCATCGCCCCGCCCGACGCCAACGTCGCCATCTCACTCGTCGCCAACCCCAACGCCGCCGGGACCGACACCGGTATCCGCTTCGGCACCGTCAACGCCGCCCAGTCGCACCGCACGCTCACCGAGCACGGAGTTACCGTAAGCGAACTGATCACCTGGGACAACATGCCACCAATGTTCAGCTTCGACGACCCCGACCACAACCGCTTCTACGTCATCGAGGACCAGCAATGACCGCCCACGCAATCACAATCGCCGGTGCCGTAGGACCACTCGACCACACCTTCACCGCAACGCTCGTACGTGGCGGCAACACCGGCGCATGGACATGCGTCATCACTGACTGGACGCCGACGTTCTTCGGCACCCGCGGACTCGTCAAAGTCAGCGGCACCATCGACAACCAACCATTCCGCACCGCCTTCATGGCCCTCGGCGACGGAACCCACAAACTCCCTGTCACCAAAACCCTCCAAGAGGCCCTCGGAAAACACCCCGGCGACACCGTCACGATCCACCTCACCGAACGTCACGAACACTGACCCCGGGACATCTGGTCCCACTGGTCCGACACCGACAATTCTCCTGCAAAACCGTGCGCGGGGGCCGAGGTTGGCTACCGTCGTGTCCGTGGTGAGCATCGACGACGTTGCCGAGATTGCGCTCGGTCTTCCAGGGGTCAGCGAGGGCACTCGCTACGGAAACCGGACCTGGTTCGTCGCTGGAAAGGGCTTCGCGTGGGAACGCCCGTTCAGCAAGGCGGACCTCAAGCGCTTCGGCGACACTGCTGTACCCGACGGTCCCATCCTCGCGGTCGCCACCGAGGATCTCGGCGAGAAGGAAGCGCTTCTCGGGGCGAAGCCAGACCTCTTCTTCACGATTGCGCACTTCGACGGCTACGCAGCGCTGCTCCTGCGACTCAGCGGACTCACGAAGAAAGGGTTGCACGAAGTTCTCGTCGACGCCTGGTTGTCGTGCGCTCCGAGAAAGGCCGCTGACGAGTACCTGACGGCGCACGCCAAGCGACGTCGCTGAGCGAACTTCCGAACCGCGCTTCCCCCACGAATGGACGGGGGTCGCCTAGCGCTTCGACATCGAACGCCCCAACGCGGACCGCCAGATCGTTTGGCTACGGCGTCCACTTCTGCCTCGGGGCACAGCTGGCACGAAACGAGCTGCGCTCACTGTTTCGCCACCTCGTGCCCCCGCTGGCGTCGCTCGAACTGGCGGGCGACCGGACCCACATGAGACCACCTTCGTCGGCGGCGACAAGACCCTGCCCGTCCGCCACACCCTCATCCCGATAGCCGTTTTGGTGCCCGTGACGTCCAACCCACTACGAACTGTTGACCAATGTGGTCATATTGACTACATTTTCGCCATGACCACGTTCGTACGGGCAGCGGAGGCGAAGGCTGCACTGTCGGACCTCCTACGGCGAGCGGAGTCCGGCGAAGAGTTCATCGTCACCCGCAACGGCGAGCCGGTGGCCAGGCTGGGACCGGTCCGTCCCAGGACCGGCGGTTTCCTGCGCGGCGAGGTGATCGTCTCCGACACCAATTGGTGGCACGCGGATGACGACCTCGCCGATGTATTCGGAACGTGAGCAAAGGGCCGTGGACCTGTTGCTCGATACCCACGCGTGCCTGTGGTGGGCTCACGATCCGGGCGAGCTGGCAGCAGCAGCTGGGGCGCTCATCGCCGATCCGTCGAACAGCGTGTGGATCTCCGCGGCTTCGGCATGGGAGTTGGCGATCAAGGTCCGAGCGGGAAAGCTCAGCCTCGATGTCAGGGCGCTCATGATCGAACTCACCCGAAATGGTTTCGGGGTGCTCGGCATCGGCATCGATGACGCGGTCAGCGCCGGGTCGCTCGACTGGGCGCACCGCGACCCCTTCGACCGGATAATCGCGGTCCAGGCGATGCGAGGCCCGTACTGGCTCGTCACCCGCGATGCCGAGCTCCGCGACTTTGTGGGCGCGCTTACGATCGCGGCCTGATCGCGTCTAGGTTCCGTTCGCGCCGTCCAGTGCTCAGCCATCTGTGGGTTCACCGCGCCACAACCATGGCCGTGGAGCACCACGACTGTCGTACTGCTGGGTCGTACCGGTACATGATCACCAGCGGCGGATAAGAAGTGTACTGATGAATACGAAACCGACCACAGCCGACGAATACGCGGCGTCGTTTTCATCCCACGTCCAAGAACTCGCTCTTCGAATCCAACGGTCCCCACCGTAGAGACGCAGTGTTTCTCCACAGGTTCGCCACGATCGTCAAAGTATGAAAAGAATATGCTGTCGATGCAGTTGCACTATAGGTTGATGCACTCGTATCATTGCTGCTGAGACCCTTCAGCATCGACGAGGAGACACGCACATGTGGGATTTTGAGACTGACAGCGAATACGCCGCCCAACTGGCATGGGTAGACGAGTTCCTGAGCGAGAAGGTGGAACCACTCGACTTTCTGCTGGGAGACCCGTACGACAAGAGCGACGAGCGAGCCCAGTCCATCGTGCGACCACTACAGGATGAAGTCCGGGCACACAAGTTGTGGGCTGCTCACCTCGGACCGGACCTGGGTGGCCAGGGATACGGCCAATTGAAGCTGGCGCTACTCAACGAGATCCTGGGTCGCTCGCGGTGGGCACCATCGGTGTTCGGCTGCCAAGCCCCCGATTCTGGCAATGCCGAGATCCTGGCTCACTACGGCACAGACGAGCAAAAGGCCAAGTACCTCCAGCCGCTGCTCGACGGCGTCATCAGCAGTTGCTACTCCATGACGGAGCCCCACGCCGGTGCCGACCCCACCCTGTTCACCACCAGCGCCGTACGCGATGGAGGCGAGTGGGTCATCAACGGTGAGAAGTGGTTTTCATCGAACGCCCGTTTCGCCAGCTTCTTCATCGTCATGGTGGTCACCAACCCTGACGTGAGCGCATACAAGGGTATGTCGATGTTTATCGTGCCCGCCGAAACCCAAGGTGTACAGATAGTGCGAAACGTTGGCGTCGGCACGGAAAGCGACGAGCACGCCACCCACGGGTACATGCGTTACACCGACGTGCGAGTGCCCGCCGATCATCTCCTCGGTGATGAAGGAGGAGCCTTCGTCATTGCCCAAACCCGACTTGGCG
>JANYHQ010000141.1 GCA_025358985.1 Acidimicrobiales bacterium | reverse complement strand
CGCCACCGGCCGCGACATCCGCAACCCGCTCCATGGCGGGTTCGCTCCCCGTCTGGCCGTGGCCGCCGACCGTGTGGTGGCGGCCCATCCACTGCTCACCGACGCCCAGGCGGCGCAGGTGGAACCAGCCACCGTGGCTTTCCATGCCGTACGGCGCAGCATGGTCCGCCTCGGTGATGTGGCCGTGGTGCAGGGGGCGGGGCCCATCGGTCTCACCACCATGCAATGGGTTCGTGCGGCGGGGGCCGGTGAGGTCATCGTGATCGAGCCCAATGCCCAGCGTCAGGCCTTGGCGTTGTCTTTGGGGGCAACGGTGGTGGTAGCGCCTGGTCCGGAGGCTGCCGAACTGGTACGCGAGCATACGAAGGGGTTGGGAGCCGACATTGTGTACGAATGCGTGGGCCGGGCCCCGGCCATCCAGTCAGCGGTAGATCTGGTGCGCCGAGGCGGATCCATGTGTCTCATTGGTCTTTCCGACACTGATGCATCCATCACGCCGGCGGTATGGCTGGTGAAAGAGGTGGTGCTCACTGCGGCATTGGCTTATACCCATGATGAGTTCGATCTGGCCATGGGGATGATCGCCGATGGCCGTATGCGGCTGGACCCGTTGCACTCATCCACCGTGGGGCTCACCGGACTGGGCGATGCCTTGGCCGATTTGGCCAGTGGCACCTCCACCCAGACCAAGGTGTTGGTGGACCCCCGGCAGTAGCTATCTCATCATCGAATTGTGTCACCCGGGTCGACGTCTGATCTCTGCGAGGAGTTGTCGAAGCATCGGCAGTGCAGCAAGGTCCTTCGGTCGTCCAGCTGCTTCCTTCGAGCGGATGATGTCTGTTAACGAGGCCACATTGGTAGGTGCACCTAGTATCTCGATGGCGATGGCATCACGACGGAGGTCGGCAAACCCTTGGGTTCCAGATGGGACGAACGATATGTCCAGGTCTCCCGCAATGGTCAGGAGCTTCCATACTGCGGCTGCGCCGAGGGACCGGCCATCATGGGAAAACGGCAATCCTCCGGGGGAGTCGACGCTGCGAATTCGCGCATCAAGTTGGTGCAACGCGGCAGACAATCGGCTGAGGTTGTCGTCGCCTTGATCCGGGGTGATGTCAAGATCACCCGTGACGAGATCGGAACCATGAATGGCCGCAGCTAGGCCACCGATCATGACGTACTCCACACCGTGTTCGGCCAACACCTCGAGGATTCGGTGAGGCTGAAACTCAGCCAACTCGCCCTGCCATGGCCGTGCGGCCCGCATGGATGAAGCGGGCCAGGTTGATGGTGCGCTGCCAGCGCTGGTCATAGGTGAGTTCGAGATTGCGACGCAACGACGCCAATTCGGCGTCGTCGCCGGCGGCCACAGAAACACCGAGTTCGAAACCGCAGGCCTCGACCAACTCGGCCACCCGTTCAAGCGATGGCGCCGAGGCACCGCGTTCCACCCGGGCAATTGCTGATTGGGTGGTGCCGACGCGCCGCCCTAATTCAGCCTGCGTGATTCCTGCCCGTCGGCGGGCTTCTTTGATGATGACGGCGGACCGCATGGAATGAGCATAGCGATTATGTACTGTCCGTCGGGTTTTGCAATCACCTAGTCCTTACCGCCTGGAGTGATGGTAGATTATCTGGCATGACAATTACCATTGATGCTGCAGGTCGAGTGGTGATCCCGAAGGCGATGCGCGACGCGCTCGGGTTGTCTGCTGGAGTTCCCCTGGTCGTCACGACCGATGGGGTAGGGGTGCGGATCGAACCGGAAACGACGGGCGGCCACCTCGTGAAGGTCGACGGCCAACTGGTTGTGGTCTCCTCAACTGGGCGAAGCGTCACCGACCGCGAACTGCGGGAGGCGATCGATGCGGGCCGTCGCTGACACAAGCGTGATCGTTGCTGCGGCGCTGCAATCTGGAGGGGGTAACGCTGAGTCCCGAGCGGCGATTGGCGCGTATGACGCAGCTGCGGCAGGGCATGCATGGATCGAGAGTTACTCGGTGTTGACGAGACTGCCGAGCGACGTTCGATTGTCGAGTGCGGATGCCGCGATGGTCTTGCAAGCGGTGGTACCGACAATTCGGTTGCTTTCAGGCGACGAACAACTCGACTTTGCCCTCTGGCTAAATGGAAGCGGTGTCGTCGGGGGAGCGGTGTACGACGCCTTGGTCGGATGGGCTGCGAAATGTGCAGGCTTGCCGTTGCTGACGCGAGACATCCGGGCACTGCCGACATATCGAACTCTTGACGTGGAGTACCTGCTGATCGATCCCACGTTGCCGTGACGCTTCGTGCGCCAGGGATCAAACCCATGCGTCCATGTGCTCGGAATGGGAGTTAATCGACCAAGTCCGACGATCCAACGGCTAGAGCCGCCACAGTTGCCGAACCGTAGACCCCGTATGCGCTGATTGAGGAAAGCACGGCAGCCAACGCTGCAGCGGCTTCGGAGTGGGGCATCGCCGCCATGCGAGCCAGACTCGCGCCGGTCAGTATGGGATGGTCAGTGACCTCCAGTCCGCACCACAACGGAGGCGCAAACGCCGTCATTGCCTCGTCGTCGTGAAACTCGGCTTCGGCGATGATCAATCCCATCAGGGGACCGTCGAACACGTCGACACCCATCGGCGCGGAGCTGAACCGTTGCTTCGAGAGCCAGTGTCCAGAGAGACCCGACAACGCGGCGTACTCAGCCTCGTCGAGATACATCGTGGTGATGGTTCCACAATGCCCAACGACCCCATTTGGTGCGGGCAGCTTCTGCGTGAGCTTGCGCAGGGTCTCCGGTTGCCCATCGACTACTCCGGTGCTGAGACGGAGCCGGATCCGAGTGCCTGCGAGGTAGAGGTCGGTGATCAATCGCGTCGCCGACGGCTCGTGCCGAGGTAGTTCGGAGACGAGAAAGCGACGCTCGCGCTCCGCCAATGCGTACTTCGAAGAACTCACGATTGTGGTTCAGACGGCTTCGGTGGAAGTACGTCGACCCGCTTCTTCTACGATGGCGGACTTGGACTCGTGGAAGCGGGACGAGCCTCCGTTGGTGGTTTGTCCGGCGTCCACCACCAGGCAATGACCGCTGATGTAACGGGCCTCATCACTGGCCAGGAACAACGCCGCATTGGCAATATCCGAAGGCTGACCGGCAATGCCCAACGGTGATGTGGAAGCGATGTGTTTGTTGGTGGTGGCCAGATCGGTGTGGTCGCCGGTGATAACTGCAGCCGTCATGGCGGTGGCGGTGTTCCCTGGTGAAATGGCGTTGACCCGGATGCCGTGCTGGCCCAATTCTGACGCCACCGATTTGGTGAGCCCGATCACCGCATGCTTGCACGCCGTATACGCGTGCGGCCCCAATCCACCCATGATGCCGGCCGTGCTCGACGTGGTGATGATGACACCTGAGCCCTGCGGCACCATCACTCGGGCGGCGTGCTTCATACCGTGGAATGCACCATTCAGCAGCACCGCCACGGTGCGACTCCATGCATCGGAGGTGGTGTCGGCAATCCTGCCGATTGCTCCCACGATGCCGGCATTGTTGAACATGATGTCGAGGCGGCCGAACTGGGCCACCGCCACATCAATAGCGGCTGCAACATCGGCCTCCACCGTGACATCGGTACGGATGAATCGCGTGGCGTCACCCAACTCGGCACACAACGCGTTGCCCGCATCGGCCTGCA
>JANYHQ010000127.1 GCA_025358985.1 Acidimicrobiales bacterium | reverse complement strand
GCGGTCTATAACCACTACAAGCGCATCCAAACCGGTACCGACCGTCCGGGGCAAGAAGTGGAGTTGGCCAAGTCCAACATCTTGTTGTTGGGCCCCACCGGCTGTGGCAAAACTCTGCTGGCCCAAACCCTGGCCCGTATGCTCAATGTGCCATTCGCCATTGCCGATGCCACTGCCCTCACCGAGGCGGGCTACGTAGGCGAGGACGTCGAGAACATCCTGCTGAAGCTCATCCAGGCCGCCGACTACGACGTCAAAAAAGCGGAAACGGGAATCATCTACATCGACGAAATCGACAAAATCACCCGTAAGAGCGAGAACCCGTCAATCACCCGCGATGTGTCAGGCGAAGGTGTTCAACAGGCGTTGTTGAAAATTCTGGAAGGCACCGTGGCATCGGTGCCGCCTCAGGGTGGACGCAAACATCCCCATCAAGAGTTCATCCAAATCGACACCACCAACATTCTGTTCATCTGTGGTGGCGCGTTTGCCGGGCTCGACAAGGTCATCGAAGCTCGTACTGGTCACAAGGGCATGGGATTCACCGCTCGTGTACAGGCCCGCAGCGAGCGCGACACAGGCGAGTTGTTCGCCCAAGCGCTTCCCGAAGATCTCATCAAGTTCGGCCTCATCCCCGAGTTCATCGGTCGTTTGCCAATCGTGGGCGCGGTGTCGGGTCTCGATCGGGTGTCGTTGGTGAAGATCCTCAGTGAGCCCAAGAACGCACTGGTGAAGCAGTACCGCAAGTTCTTCGAGTACGACGGCGTGGATCTGGCGTTCACCGATGATGCGTTGGTGGCGGTGGCCGAGCAGGCACTGCTTCGTGGTACCGGTGCTCGTGGCCTGCGGGCCATCCTCGAAGAGGTCCTCCTCAACGTGATGTATGACCTACCTGGCCGCTCCGATGTGGCCAAGTGCGTCATCAGCCGTGAGGTTGTCTTGGAGAAGGTCAATCCCACCCTGGTGCCGCGCAGCGACACGCCCGACAAGATCGAGCGTCCCCGCCGCGCCGCTTCTTGATCCCACGTTGTTTGGGTAGCAAGCATGGATAGCAACGAGGCCATGGCGTGGCTCGATGGCCACGTCAACATGGAGAAGGGCGCGTCGGTCAACGATGTGGCCGGGTTGGCGATGCCGGCCCGCCGGTTGGAGCCACCGTCGCTGAACCGTATGCGCCGTCTGCTGGCGTTTCTCGGCGATCCGCAACTCGATGTGGATGTGGTGCACCTCACCGGTACCAACGGTAAGGGATCCACGGCGCGCATGTTGTCGGCTCTGTTGTTGGCCGCTGGGCAGCGAGTTGGCACCTATACCTCGCCTCATCTCGAACGTCTCAATGAACGGATTGCCCTCGACGGCGAACCCATTGGTAATGCCGAGTTGGCCGCCACGCTCACTGATGTGGCCCTGGCCGAAACGGCAACCGGCCAAGCGTGCAGCTTCTTCGAGCTGTTGACTGCGGCGGCGTATCGCTGGTTCCAGGACTTAGCAGTGGATGTTGGTGTCATTGAAGTGGGTATGGGCGGCACATGGGATGCCACCAATGCTGCTGAAGGATTGGTGTCGGTCATCACCAACGTTGAGTTGGATCACATGGAGTACTTCGGTAGTACGCGCGCTGACATAGCGCGCGAGAAGTCAGGAATATTCAAAGAGGGTGGGGTGGCCATCATCGGTGACACCGACCCCGAGATAGTGGCGTTGTTGCGAGAATTGGCGCAGGAGCGAGGCGTGGCTGACATATGGCAGCGTGGCGATCAATTCGATTGTGTGTCCAATCGATTGGCGCTGGCGGGCCGAGCGTTGGTGCTCCGCACTCCAAGTCGTACGTACACAGATGTGTTCATCCCGCTGCATGGACGTCACCAGGGTGACAATGCGGCCATTGCGCTGGCTGCGGCAGAAGCGTTTCTGGGCGAAGCGTTGGACCCCGAAGTGGTGTTGGCTGGCTTTGCCTCGGTGGTGAATCCGGGTCGTTTGGAAGTGGTGGGCCGGCGTCCATTGGTGATGCTCGACGGGGCCCATAATCCGGCAGGGGCCCGAGCGGCGGCGGCGGCACTTGATGAGGAGTTCGCCACCATTGAAGGTCGGGTGGTGGTCATGGGACTCCTTGACGGTCGTGACGAAGTCGAGATGGTACGCGCGCTGTGCACCGGAGCCCGTCGGATGATCGCCGTTGCACCACCGTCGCCGCGCGCCATGGATCCCCAGCGCATAGTGGATGCCGCCCGTGCTCTGGGAGTGGAGGCCACCGTTGCCCCCAACGTGGCCCGAGCATTGGCTGACGGGTTGGCGGCCGCCGAGGAGACTGACCTGTTACTGGTCACCGGGTCGCTGTACCTGGTGGGGGCGGCTCGCCCCCTGCTGCGCAAGAAGTAGTTGCCCCTGCCCCCACCCGATCCGGCATCGTGTGGAGTGCCGATTGCGGTGGGCGCAATCCTGACTCCACTCGATGGATCCGGGGCCGGTGTCACTAATTGTCGTCTACTGTGTGAGGCATTCCCCCTTTGCAGCGTTGATCCCACGCGCCCTGAGGAGGAGTCATGGACTCCGATGTACAACTCATTCGCCGTGCTGGACCTCAGCACGGACTTGTCACTCGCGCCGATGTCGAGGCGGTTGGCCTCTCAACATCGGGGTGGTTCCGTCGCCTCGGTACTGGATTGTGGGTGCGCCAGAATCCCAATGTGTACCGGTCCCCGGCGGCCACACCTTCGTATGACCAGCGCTGCTTCGCGCTTCTGTTGAGCGCGGAACCAGATGGAACGCTCAGCCACCGGACGGCAGCGCGCCTTCTGGGGCTCGACGGGTTCGATCGCGAACGGTCACTACATGTCACCATCAATTCGCGCAGACGACTTTTGCGGCCAAACGCAGTAGTCCATCGGTCTAAGACGATGGCAGCCACTGACGTCGTGGTGGTGCGCAGCATGCGGGTCACCGCCGGTGCGCGCACACTGTGTGATTTGGCCGGGTACTGCTCCATGAGACAGTTGGAAGACGCCGTTGACAGCGCAATGCGGAACAGGATCGTCACCGAAACCGAGTTACGTATGAGGCTGGCGGAGCTTCGGGGTCGAGGGGCTCGAAAACTCGACATCGTGCTCGACGGACTTCCCCAAGGTGGTTTGCACACCCGATTGGAACGGGAGTTCCTGACCGTGTCACGCGCTGCGGGGTTAACCGACCCCAGTGGCCAAGTGGTGTTGCGGGAAAACTCGTCGTTCCTGGCCCGAGTGGACTTCTTCTACGAGATCCTCAATCTGGTGGTTGAGGTGAGCGGTCATCGCAGCCATTCCATCCGCTCGGCTCGGGCCAATGACGCCAAGCGCCAGCGAGGGCTGGTGCGCATCGGACGACGGGTGGTGGAGTTCACAGGCGATGAAGTGTTCCATCAACCCCTCATGGTGCAGCAAGAACTCCGCAGTCTTGCCACCTGACCGTCGAGTGGAGCAAGGATGCCGGTGGGCGCAATCCTTGCTC
>JANYHQ010000107.1 GCA_025358985.1 Acidimicrobiales bacterium | reverse complement strand
CCTGCTTGGCCAGCAGTGGGAGAACGGTGCGTTCTTGACCGATCATTCCGCCGACGAGCGCATTGACGCCGACAAGTAGGGAGAACTGGGCCAGGTTCTCCTTGAGTCCGAGGCGAAGTGGTGTTCGGTTGTCGACGGCGTGGCTCATTGCTCGTACTCGACTGGTCTCGGTGGGAAAGGCCCGCACTCGAGTGCTCGGCTGGTGGTTGCGGCCCAGGTGTCGGGTCCGCCGTCGAGGACGTTCACGTCGTACCCGCGGTTGGCCAGGATGCTGGCGGCGGTCATGGCTCGCTCGCCGTGTCCGCACATCACCGTCCAACGCTCAGGAGCGAGCGCAGCGATGCTGACCTTGCCGAGTTCGACGTTGACCGCACCCGGCACGTGCCCGGCTGCGTACTCGTTCGTCTGGCGGACGTCGATGACGTTGGGGTGCAGGTGATTGGCGTCGACGAGGCCGATGGCACGGACTGGTCTACGTGCGGCTTGCCAGGCGTCGATGCCTCCGAGGAGAACACCGGCGAAATGTTCGTGGCCGACGTCGAGGCACTGACGGACTGCTTCGTCACAGGACTGGTCGTCGTCGAGCACGAACACGATCGGGCGGTTCGGATCGATGAGCCAACCGGTCCAGCTGGCGAATACCGGTCGCAGCGTGTTGGAGATCGAACCGGGGATATGTGCGATTGCGAAATGGTGGACGGGCCGGGCGTCGACAACAACTGCACCGCCCGCAATGACGCAATCGATGCTATCGGGGGTCAGGTTGGAGAGTTGCGGGATGGTGTCGAGCCGGGCGGGGCCGCGCCGGTTGATTTCGGGGAGCCGGTTGAAGTACGGAGGGAACGTACCGAACCCAGCCAGGAGTTGCTCCACGAACCGATCCTCACTGTTTTCGCAGAACAGGGTGTTCGTGGTGCGTTCGATACCGAGAGTGCTGGTCCGGTTCCCGGAAGCCGGGGCGGAGCAGAACGACCCGGCCCCGTGGGTGGGGTAGAGCCGGAGTTCATTGGGCAGCGCGTCGAACCTGCGTAGCCCCTGAAACATCTCGCGGGCGAGTGGTTCAGCAAGGTCTGGGCCGCAGAGGTCGGTGCGGCCAACCGCACCGACCATCAGCGACCCGCCGGAGAACAAAGCAACCGGGGTGCCGTTGTCTTCCAATAGGTAAGCATGGTGGTCCGGTGTGTGTCCGGGCGTTGCAATGGCGGTCAAGACCAGCCCGGGCGCAAGCGCGATTCGTTCATCGTCGACGACTGGCTGGTGGGGTGTTTCGAGTCGTGACGCGGCGGGGGCGATGAACGTCGCCCCGCTTCGGGCCACGAGTCCGGGGCTGCCGGTGACATAGTCGGCGTGCGAGTGGGTGTCGACAGTCCAGGCCGTGCGCAGCCCTTCACAATCGGTCAGGTGTTCGTGTGCTGTCGGGAACCGCGGCGGGTCGATGATGGCGGCCGACCCGTTGCCCAGGTCAATGAGATACGACGAGTGCCCGAGGCCCTCATCGACGAACTCGTATACGCGCATACTTACCACCTGTTCAAAGACGTCCTTGAATAGTTGCCTGTGGCTGAAGCATTGTCAAGCGGTCCTTTGAATAGATAGGATGGGGCAGTGGGAAATCGTGAAGCAAAAGACGCACTGTTTGACGGGTTTGGTGACGTGGCCAAGGCGTTGGGCAATGGCCGTCGAGCGGAGCTGGTCGATGTGATGGTCCAAGGTGAGCGACACGTCGAGGAGTTGGCCGACGAGATCGGTCAGAGTGTGGCCAACACGTCGTTCCACTTGCGTGCGCTCGCCGCTGCCGGGCTGGCCGTGACGCGTCGAGACAAGAACCGTGTGTATTACCGATTGGCGTCGGAGCGGGTCGCCGAGTTGTGGACGGCGTTGCGTGATGTAGCGGCCGCTCATCACGCCGAGCTGGATGACCTCGCTGCGGCGTACATCGGCAAACGCGAACAGCTCGACGAAGTGAGTCGCTCCGAGCTCACGAAGCGGATCGCGGTGGGTGATGTGATCGTGGTCGATGTTCGACCTGCTGCTGAATTTGCGGCAGGGCACATTGCCGGAGCGCGGTCGATCCCGGCCGACCGGTTTGCGAAAGAACTTCGTACCCTGCCGGCGGACGTCGAGATCGTCGCATACTGCCGAGGTCCGTACTGTGTACTTGCTGACGAGGCGGTTCGATTGCTACGTCGTCGGGGTCGCACGGCGCGGCGACTCGCTGACGGGTTCCCGGAGTGGCGTCACGCACGCCTGCCGATCGAAACCGTTGTCGTGTCCGGACCCACCGTGTAGCGGTCAGGTTGATGACCCTGACACACGGGGTATCAATGAGCGACCTTCTCGTCCCTGTCCATCCCGCCATCCCGCCTGGTCCCGGCGTTCTCGTTCACTCGCCTGCGCCGCCGGTACGGAGCGAACGACGTCGGCGGTGACGGCCTGTGTGCTCGGCCGTGTCACAGCAGGATCTCCAGCGTTCCTGGAATTGCTCTGTGTGTCATCATCAGAACGCCGACCCAGAACCCCGGTCCCATCCCCTGTGTCCGACTTGCGAAACGCCCTTCCCAGCCACTGGCGTGCGACGTTCCACCAAGGAGAGTTGTGTCCATCAGATCAACCAGTGAAGCGTTCGTTATCCACCGTGGCTGACAGCAACCGTGAGTTTGGTGCGCCCGAAGCGTCTGACACGATCCGAGTGGCGAATGCAGTTGCGAGCATGAGCGCGTCGCAGTTGGCCGCTGCCGGCGGACGGTTTGTGGCGGCGGCGGCTCGTCATCCGACGGTGATCGCCTCCGAGCTTGCCGCCGTGGCCGCCGAGAACCTCCGAATTCTTGCCGGTGTCGACACCACCGAGATCGATCCGAAGGACCGTCGATTCACCGATTCGGCGTGGGAGCACCCGGTCTGGCAGCGGGTAGCCAAGTTGTACCTGTCGACCACTTCGGGATTGGATCGGCTGGCCGGTTCCGTTGGGCTCGATGAGAGGAGCCTTGGACGAGCACGGTTCGTAACGGGCCAGATCAGCGCTGCCATCGCGCCCACGAACACGCTCATAGGGAACCCGGCGGCCATGAAACGCGCCGTCAACACCAGAGGTCGATCGTTGCGTTCCGGTGCTCGACACCTTGCCCACGACATCCGCCACAACGGCGGGTTGCCCTCGCGGGTCGACACGCGGCCCTTTGTGATCGGCGAGAACGTGGCCTCCACCACGGGCGCCGTGATCCATCGAAGTGAGCTCTTCGAGCTCATCCAATACAGCCCCACCACGGCGAAGGTCCGTGCGCGGCCCTTGTTGATCATTCCGCCGCAGGTGAACAAGTACTACTTCCTCGACATTGGAAAGGGGCGCAGTTTCGTGGAGCATGCGGTTGATTCAGGACTGCAAACGTTCATG
>JANYHQ010000694.1 GCA_025358985.1 Acidimicrobiales bacterium | reverse complement strand
AGGTCATTGCCTCGCTCAAAGCCCATCCGTCACTGGCCCCCTTGGTGGAAGGGGGTGAGCTGAAGGAGTACTCCGCTCACCTCATCCCCGAAGGTGGATTCAACATGATGCCCAAACTGGTGGGTGACGGTTTGTTGATTGCCGGTGACGCCGCCGCCATGTGTCTGGCTGCTGGGCTATGGCTCGAGGGGGTGAACTACGCCATTGGCTCAGGCATGTGCGCGGCGCAGTCCGCCAATGTGGCCATCGAGAGCGGCGACCGGTCGCGGGTGGGACTCGCTGGGTATACCCAACGCTTGGAATCCACCTTTGTGCTGAAAGATCATCGCAAGGTGCGCCATGCTCCCCATTTCCTACTGTCGGAAAGGGTCCAGTTGCGCTATCCGGAGTTGGCCTGTGAAGTGTTCGAACAATTGTTCACTGTGGAGAACCCGAAACCGAAGCGAGGTGTTCTTACCATCGCCCGTCCGTTGCTGAAGAACTCCGGACTGCGCTTGCGCGACCTGGCCCGTGACGGGCGCGACGCATTTCGTACGTTCGGCTGATGCGCTCACCATCATGACCACGCTGGCCGGGGCGCGCATCGTGGCCGCCGACGGTGTCATCCACAACGGCTGGGTCACCATTCAGGGCTCCCAGATCGTGGACATCGGCCCCGCTGCCACCGCCCCGGTAGAGGCTTGCGCCAATGAGTCCGTGATCGACCTCCAGGGTGCATGGTTGCTGCCGGGCTTCATCGATCTGCACATGCATGGTGGCGGGGGCCATGATGCCAGCCGATCGCCCGCTGACATGAGTGCGGCGGTGGCCTTCCATCAACGCCACGGCACCACCCGCACCCTCATCTCACTGGTGGCGGCACCGGTGGACGACTTGTGCGAACAGCTCAGGTGGGTGGCGGAGCTCTCGTCTGCGCAGATAGTGGGCGCCCATCTCGAAGGCCCCTTTCTGGCCCACGCCCGCTGCGGCGCCCAGAATCCGGCGCACCTGTTGGCCCCCGATCTGGCCACGCTGCGCCGTCTCATCGAGGCCGCTCACGGTCACCTGTCCACCATCACCATTGCCCCCGAGTTGCCCGGTGCACTGGAGCTCATCACCGCAGCAATCACGGCGGGAGTGGTGGTGGCCATCGGACACTCCAATGCCACGTACGACCAAGCCACTGCCGCATATGCGGCGGGAGCGATGCTCACCACTCATCTCTTCAACGCCATGGCTCCCCTTCATCACCGCGAGCCCGGCATCGTTGGTGCAGCCTTCGAGTCGCAGGCGGCGTTGGAAGTGATCAATGACGGACTCCATGTCCATCCGAGCATCACGGCGATGGTGAACAGAACCACCGATCGACTGGTGCTCATCACCGATGCCATCGCCGCCGCCGGTGCCCCCGACGGTGAGTACAGCCTGGGTGGTCAAGCAGTACGCGTCACCCACGGGGAGGCTCGCCTGGTGAGCACCACCGCCCTCGCCGGTAGCACGCTCACCATGGATGATGCGTTCCGACGGGCCGTGCACGAATGCGCCATCCCCATCGAACGAGCGGTGGCCGCCGCTTCCACCAATCCCGCCCGGGTGTTGGGCCTGTCCCATCATGCCGGTGCCATTGCGGTTGGATGCGATGCCGACCTCGTGGTGATGGACGACGAGCTCCGGGTGTTGCAGGTGGCCAAGGGTGGTCGATGGATCGACAGCCCCATTATTACCGTCCGGGGCTAACGTCACCGCCGTGTTCACTTCTCGGTCCGGGGTCCCGGTCAGTTTCGACGATCGTATGGAGACCATAGATTTTCGAGTGGCCCCCACCGCCCACATCACCGTGGACAGTGAGATCTGCCGCAGTTGTTCCACCGAAGCATGTGTGCACGCCTGTCCGGCCCGGCTGTTCGTGAAAACGGCTGATGGTGGCATCTTGTTCAACTACGAGCAGTGCTTCGAATGCGGCACTTGCTACATGGTGTGCAATCGCCAAGGCGCCATCTCGTGGAGCTACCCCGAAGGCGGCAGTGGCGTCGTGTTCCGCCATGGCTAATCCCCCGGCTGTTCCCCCGGCCGATCACCGGGCTGGGCCCGTCATCGGCGTGTGTATGAAATGGGTGGCGCTACGCCCCGACCTCGACTCGGTGGCCACCACCGTGACGCTGGCCCCACGACGTTCGGCCAAGCGCAATGCCCATTCGAGTGCGGCCCGATCCGACACTGATGCGCCCGCAAAGCGGTCGTCGGTCATCACGGTGGCGGCCACCGAGTCGACGTCGGGGCGTAGCGCCACCCATTTCATACACACGCCGATGACGG
>JANYHQ010000673.1 GCA_025358985.1 Acidimicrobiales bacterium | reverse complement strand
ATGCCTTCCACGAGGTCCATCTGCATGCCGAATGTTTGGCTGTCTTCGACGGTGATGACGCCGTCCTTGCCCACCTTGTCGATGGCGTCAGCGATGAGACCACCAATTTCGGTGTCGGCTGCGGAGATGGAAGCGACCTGGGCAATTTGAGCCTTGGAGTCGGTTTCCTTGGCGATGGCCTTGATGGCGGCCACGGCGGCCTCCACGGCAGCCTCGATGCCCTTTTTCATACTCATGGGATTGGCACCGGCGGCCACATTGCGTAGGCCCTCTCGGACCATGGCGCCGGCCAGCACCGTGGCGGTGGTGGTGCCGTCGCCAGCCACGTCGTCGGTCTTCTTGGCGACTTCCTTGACCAACTCGGCGCCGATGCGCTCGTAGGGGTCCTCGAGATCGATCTCCTTGGCGATGGACACGCCATCGTTGGTGATGGTGGGAGCGCCCCACTTCTTCTCGAGCACCACGTTACGGCCCTTCGGCCCGAGGGTGACTTTCACAGCGTCAACCAGCTGTTGCATGCCCTTCTCGAGCGAGCGGCGGGCTGCCTCATCAAACGCGATCATTTTCGCCATAGCGACTCCTCTGGGGTTCAACTGCCAACAATTGGCACTCACACATGCCGAGTGCCAACCCTACACGGCATGCGTGTCGTCGTTGGCAGTCTCAGGGTCCGAGTGCCAGTGGGATCCCGGCTAGTCACGACCGAGTGGCACACCAATCGGCCACTACTTCCTCGATACAGGCGGCGGTGTCGTGGCGAGAGCGGTCCTCGCCATAACGCTCCACCAACGACACCACTTCCACGTGAGCCCCCGAGGGCAGTGGCAATGCTCCGGGTTCAGCCAGTCCGTCCAGTACATCACCGACCACAACCAGCACCGGTTTGGCGGCCGCTGCGGCCATCTCACATACCCCGCCCACCACTTTGCCGTGGAACGACTCGTGGTCCAAGAACCCTTCTCCAGTGATGACTACATCTGCTTCCCGAATGCGATCAGCGAGATTCACCACGTCGGCCACCATGACAAAGCCGCTGCGTAACTCTGCGCCGATGGCCACCAAGGCACCGGCCAGCCCCCCGGCGGCGCCCGTGCCGGCGATGGTGGTTACATCCACGTGGTATTCACGTTGATACATCTCGGCCAGGCGTTGCAGGCGGCGGGTCAGCAGATTCACCTGCGCCGCAGTGGCCCCCTTTTGAGGACCGAACACGGCAGCTGCATCCACGAACGTGGTGGTCACATCACAGGCCACCACCAACCGGACACCCTTGAGTCGGGCCACTGGTTCGAGGGCTCGAAGGGCGCCGAAGCCCCCGTCGGTGGTGGCCGATCCCCCGAGCGCCACCGTCACCGTGCGCGCCCCGGCTCCCACTGCGGCGGCGATCAGTTCGCCTGTGCCATAGGTGGAAGCGCCAAGGGCATCGTTGCCCCCTGCCCCACCAACCAATTCCAGCCCCGATGCACGAGCCATTTCGATGAACGCCTGGCCACCCCACAGCAGCCATTCGGCCACCACCGGGTCGCCCAGTGGGCCGCTGACCGTGGTGCGGCGTATCAGTCCACCTATCGCTGCCAATGACTCCAGGGTGCCTTCTCCGCCATCAGCCAGAGGAACCACGGTGGTAACGCCACCACTGCGGCGCCCTCCCCGAGCCATGGCAGCAGCCGCCTCCAGGGCGCTACATGTACCTCTCAGCTTGTCGGGACAGGCCAGAATTCTCATTGCCCCGACCGGGTCAAGCTCAGACTCCGAGGGCAGTAGTGGTGGTGACGGCCACCGCCGTAGGTGCCTCCGCGCACGGAAGATTCTTGACACTGGCGGCCAGGTCCGTGCCCACCACCACGATGATGTTGACACCAGCAGCTTGGGCGGGGGTCACTGGCAAACTGGCCGGGAACGCTCCGGGGACGATGTCGGCCCCCAGGGCAGTAGCAATAGCCGACGCCTCGGGTTCGAACCCGGCTTGCGCGTAGATGGCCGACGGGAGGGGCTTGGTTTTGGTATCCACCGGCGAGACGGCGTTGTAGCCATTGATGAGGCAGTTGCGGGCCCGCTTGGCCGCACCCGTGACCTTGGAACCATTGGCCACCAACACCTTGACGGTTTTGGGATCACGTACCGGCACCGTCACTGGGGGCAAGGTGACGACGGTGGTGGTGACCAGGGCATCGGTGGCAAGGGTGCTGTCCGACGCCGAACTGCCCTTCACGGTTTTGCTCAGCACCACGGTGCCGATGACTACGGCCACGAGCAATATGAGGATGCCTCGGACGGATCGGCTGATCGAGTTCATGCTGGGCTCCTCAGTACTGACCCCGCAGATGGTTCACGGGCCGTGCCGGGCGGGGTGACCGGACTGCCCTGATGGTAACGATGCATACGGGTGGAGTGTCGGACGGTGCCACGAACGGTGCCGTCGAGACTGCTGGAGCCGGATGTCGGAATCGAACCGACGACATCTTCATTACAAGTGAAGTGCTCTACCAACTGAGCTAATCCGGCACTGGTTGCAACGTTCAGCTTAACGGTGCGGGCTGACGATGGCGGCCCAGTTCGAACAACGCCACCGCACCGGCCACCGAGGCGTTCAGTGATGCCAGTCGGCCTCGCAGGGGAATGGCGGCAATGACGTCACAGCGTTGGCGCACGAGACGCGACAATCCGTCGCCCTCAGCTCCCACCACCACGATCACCGGTTGATCAGACATATGGGCCAAGTCGAACACGGTGATGGGGCTGTCGGCATCGAGGCCGATGACCCATACCCCCTTCTCCTTGGCCTTGAGCAGGAATGAAGGAAGCCCACTGACGATGGCCAGCGGCAGATGTTCGATGGCCCCAGCGGCCGATTTGGCCACGGCCGGAGTGACGTGAACAGCACGATGTCTGGGGAGCAGCACGCCTGTGACGCCGGCCCCGTCGGCACTGCGCAGCAAGGCACCGAGGTTGCGAGGATCGGTGAGTCCATCGAGGGCCAGGATGAACGGAATGGGCCGGTCGGCGTGGGTTTCCAGGAGTTCGTCAGCATCGGCCTCACGAAGTTCCGCCGCCTGGGCGATGACGCCCTGGGGGGCCTCGGTACGGGCCTGGGCGTCGATTTGATCTCGATGCATACGCCTGATGGGCACACGCGCTTCAGTGGCAAGTTGCTCGATCTCGGTGAGGATCGCTGACTCGTCTGTGCCGTCGGCCATCATCACCACTCGTACCTTGCGATGCCCCGCCATCAACAGCTCACGGACCGCCTGGCGGCCCTCGACCTGGGTGCCATCGAGTCCGCGCGCAAGTGCGGGACGATCCCACAGTGCTGAGGCGGAGCCGGCGGTTGCGCCCGTGCCGCGTCCTGATGGTCGGGGACGCCCGATGGCCCCCCCACTGGAACCGGGACGACGTGCCCCGGACCCGGGTTGTGCTGCCGAACCCCGACCGATACGGCCGCCTCCCCTGCTCATGCGCGCTCCAGCAACACAACTGCGAAGCAAGCGATGCCCTCACGTCTGCCCAACGCACCAAGGCCCTCTGCGCGCTTAGCTTTGACTGATACCGGTGCACTCACTACGGCCTCCAAGCGTTCTTTCATTTGTGCTTTGTACGGAACCAGCTTCGGCGCTTCCAACACCACCGTGGTGTCGATGTTGGTGATGCGCCAACCGTGGGAATGCACCAACTCCACGGCGGCGGCCAGCAACTTCAGACTGTCAGCGCCCTTCCAGGTGGGGTCGGTATCGGGGAAGTGTTCACCGATGTCGCCCAACCCTGCGGCGCCCAGTACGGCATCGGTGATGGCATGGGCCACGGCATCGGCATCGCTATGCCCCACCAACCCGGAGGCGCCTTCGAACACGACCCCGCCCAGAATCAACGGACGAGCAGGGTCGGTGCTGAAGGGATGGACGTCGAAGCCCTGCCCCACCCGTAATTCGGTCACGCTGCACCGTTCGCCGAGTGCTGGCCCACACGGGTGGCCAACCAATCCAGATCTTCGGCAGTGGTGACTTTGCGCGTCAGCGGGTCTCCGGTCACCACCACAGTGTGACCGCCTGCGCGCTCCACCAGAGCGGCGTCGTCGGTGGCTTCCTCATCAGTGGCGTGGACACGGCGCAAGATCGGGGCGGCGAATCCCTGCGGTGTCTGGACCGCCACCAGTTCGGCTCGGTTCAGGGTCTCCATCACCACTCCGTTATGCACCCGCTTCATTGTGTCGGATACGGGGACCCCCGGTACCACGCAATCCGCTCCGCTCATAAGTGCACTGATGATATTGCCGATTACCACATCGCTTACCAGTGGCCGGGCGCCATCATGAACAAGGACGTAATCAGCATCTGGAGGCAGCGCATTGATGCCCGCCCTCACCGACGCGCTACGGGTTGACCCACCGCACACCACAATGGCGGCCAGTGGTTCCGGATCCTGAAGACGATCAGCCGAAACCACCAGAATGAGCCGGTTGCCTACCCATCGCCGCATGGCCAACAGCGACCAGTCAAGCACCCGCTGATTTCCCAGCGGGAGGTACTGCTTGGGTACATCACCAGCGAAACGTGCGCCGGACCCTGCTGCCACCACGATGGCCCAGCACGAGGCCGGGGCGTGGGTGTTTGTCAGCGGTTGTGGGTCCATGTCCGAATCGGGGATTTAGACCAGCGCCTCGTTGAGCTTGTTCTCGGCTTCTTCCTCATTGACCCCGATGGCAAAGGTGAGCTCGCTGACCAAGATCTGACGGGCCTTGACCAACATGCGCTTCTCGCCTGCCGACAGGCCTTTGTCCTTGTCTCGGATGCTGAGATTACGAACGACCTCGGCCACCTGGTAGATGTCGCCCGACTTCAGCTTCTCCACGTGGTTCTTGAATCGCCGAGACCAGTTGGTGGGCATCCGTGCCTCCTTCTTGCGTAGCACGGCGAACACCTCCTCAACCTCTTCGTCGTTGATGACATCTCGAAGGCCAACCTCTTCAACCTTGTCGACTGGAACCTTCAGGGTGAGATCACCAAAAGCGAGCTTGAGGACGAGATACTCCTTTTGCTCACCTCCGAATGTGATCTTTTCCCGCTTTTCGATCGTTGCCGCCCCGTGATGGGGATACACGACTTTGTCACCGACATCGAAGGGCATGGTGCTCCAAATAGGTTCCGCACAGGCCGGAGGGAACAGGCCGAAGAACCCTGCAATTGTAGCACCATGCCCTTCGATGTCGGTGACAAAGTCGTGTATCCCCATCACGGGGCGGCACCGATCGAAAAGCGGGAAAAGATCACATTCGGAGGTGAGCAAA
>JANYHQ010000644.1 GCA_025358985.1 Acidimicrobiales bacterium | reverse complement strand
CCATGGCCTCAGCCGCCGCCGGTTTGCTCAGCGTCGAGGAGCAGCAATTGCTACGGCGCAAGAGTGCGGCATCGGTGAAGGACGAGCGCTGGACGAGAGCCGATCTGGCGTTGCTGGACGAAGCCCAAGCCCTCACCGCGGGGGTGGCGAGAGTGTTTGGACACGTCGTGGTGGATGAGGCGCAGGACCTGTCAGCCATGGAACTGCGGATGGTGGCGCGACGTTCGCCCAAGCGTTCTATGACCGTTCTGGGTGACTTGGCCCAGGCCACCAGTGCCGCCGCGCAGACGTCGTGGGACGAGGCCATCACGCATTTGGAGGCTGTGGGCGGAGTGCGGGGTCGCGTAGATGAATTGGAATTGGGCTACCGCGTACCGGCCGTGATCCTGGAGTTCGCCAATCGGCTGTTGACGGTGGCGGCGCCCGGAGTGAAACCATCGAAGTCGGTACGCCAAAGCGGCGCCGCGCCCTTGGTGCTGAGGGTTCATGCGCCGGCTCTGTTGCCCATCATGGCCGATCAAGCCACGGAGATGGCAGCCACGTGGACCACGGTTGGCGTGGTGGGTCCGGAGCACATGTTGGATGAGATCCTCAGTGCGCTTACAACAGCGGGGTTAGCTGTGGGCGATGCTCGACGGGCAGCTTCGTTGGACGAGTCGGTGGTGGTGCTGGGGGCAGTGGCGTCCAAGGGTCTGGAGTTCGATGCGGTTCTGGTGGTGGAACCGTCAGCCATCGTGGCCGAGCGTGACGGGGGTGCCCGGGCCCTCTATGTGGCGCTCACGCGCGCCGTCCAGGAACTGCGAATAGTGCACGCCGATGATCTACCCGAAGCTCTCCGCTGATGGCACCCGCTACTGGGGGAGGAGGGAGGCGGCGTCGAGGTCCAAGGCGGCCTGGAAGTGGCGACCGCCCATGGCCCAGAACATCTCGTCTCCACGCGGTGTGCGCTCGGTGATCATCGACGCCACGATGGCCATGATGATCCCGGCGAACTGGCCCTGGCGATAGTCGTCCCACGCCTTGTCCCAGCTGTACCCAGTCACACCGAGATGCAGCAACTGGTTGTGCCACATGCGCACCAGTCGCTCCTCATGAGCACGGCGATCGGTCTCCAGTAACCCGGCGCCGATGAAATAACCGATGTCGAGTCCGCCCACCCCAACATCAGGTGTTTGCCAATCCACTGCCACCGCCCATCGATTGGGTTCATCACCGAACAACAAATTGTCGATACGGAAATCGCCGTGGGTGATGGTGAACGGACCGGTCCGTGACAGTGCCCAGCGGTCGGCCACCTCCACCAATCGGTTCCCCAATGCTTCGGCATCGGCGCTGAGCCGATCGCGATAGCGGTCGACGAATGCCGGCCACATCATGGTCACCAACCCCTTGAGTTGCTCGGCGCGTTGAGCATCGACGGGAGGTCGCAGCCACGGCGTGCTGTGCAGTAGCGGCGACTCCCAAAACGTGGCGTGGAGGATGGCGGCCTGGCCGATGGCCACTTCGGCATCGGCCACTGTGCAACCGAGCAGTTGGTCGCCCTGTTGGGCCGGTGCCATGTCTTGGAGAACCACCACGGTGGCCTCCCGGGCGGCGTCGAACTCTGCCGACCAACACCGCGGCACCCGCATACCTGCAGTCCGCAATACGGGGGCCATGTCCCGATAGAAGTTCCGCTCGCGCTCATAGTTGCCCATGGCCATACCAGTGGCTCTACTGGTGGCATCGGGTGACACGAACTTGGCCACCAGGGTGGCTGGGGCATCGGCTGGTGCATCGGGGCCATAGGTGATAAGTATGCGTACGTTCTGCCCTATCTGGCCGGTGCCGATACGCGTGAACTCGAATGCCACCACGTCGGTGATCACCTGGTTGGCCCGCAGAACCTCGGTAAGCCAGGTGGTGCTCAGCTGCTCCGGGGTGGAGGGGAACTCAGAAAGGAGGGGGACACTCATCAGCCGCAAACGTAGACCGTCGGGTGTCCGCCGTGCGAGAGACTCGGAGTCATGTCAGCAACATCGCAACGTTGGGGTGTCGAGCCTGACATCAGAGCAACCATTGTTCGCCAAGCCGGATCCATCGCCCTTGCGCTCATCCCGTTCGGATTGGCTTTCGGAGTGTCGTGTACCAGGGCGGGTTTGAACTGGATACAGGCAGTGGGGTTTTCCACCCTGGTGTTTAGTGGAGGGTCTCAGTTCGCGTCGGTGGGAGTGCTCGGTGATGGCGGAGGAGCAGCGGCGGCCATCGGGGCGGGATTGCTACTTAACATCCGGTCGTTGGTCTACGGCTTGGTGATGGCCCCCACCCTCAAGGGCAGCGTTCGGAGCCGCGCCCTGGCCAGTCAGCTGATGATCGACGAGGCACTAGCGGTGTCCACGGCACAAACCGGTCAACGGGCCCGCTACGTGGGTTACCTGGCGGGCGGGTTGGGGGTATTTGCTACCTGGAACGCCTCCACATTGGTAGGCGCGCTGGCATTTGGATCGAGTAGCAATCTGGTGGAGCGCCTTGGTTTGGATGCCACGGTGCCGGCGGCGTTCGCGGCGTTGCTATGGCCTCGATTGAAGCAGGCCGAGGCTCGGTCCGTGGCCGTCCTTGGAGGGTTCATCGCGTTGATACTCATTCCCAATGCACCTCCCGGTATCCCCATTGTGGCATCGGCGGCGGCCGTACTGGTGGTGCT
>JANYHQ010000624.1 GCA_025358985.1 Acidimicrobiales bacterium | reverse complement strand
TTCCCACCCCACCTTTGCCCGCCACGATGATGAGTCGGGTGCTACTGAGGAACTGGAGTGGGTCCACGTGGTGTCGTTGTGTCCGTTCGTGCGAGAAGCTGTATGTCTCATGCCCTCGGTTCGCAGATTACTCACGCTTCTTGCCATTGCCCTCACCGGCGCAGGCGCCATCCTGGGGGCAGGGTCATCGCCCGTGTCGGCGGCAGGGGGTGGGCGCCCCAGCGGCCCGTTCGTGGACATCATCGAGATCACTGGTTACCTGGACCCGGTCACGGATACGTTCATCCGCGATTCGGTGGCCAAGTCCACCCGCGATGGGGCCCAGGCCCTGGTGATCCAGTTGGATTCCCCGGGATCGCTATTACCGGCTGCTGATCTCGATGCGTTGGAGAACTTCTTGCGTAGCGAGACGGTGGTGCCGGTGGCGGTATGGGTTGGTCCCAATGGTGCCCGGGCCCACGGCGGAGCGGTGCGACTGGTGCGCGCTGCTGGCATCGCGGGAGTGGCCAACCAAACCCACGTGGGCCGGTCCACCCGTGCGCCAGCGAGTACGCGCACCAGCGCCGATCAGCTCATCGAGCAGACGTTGGCCGAGAAGGACCTCGGTGCCAAGGAGGTGGTGAAACTCAAAGGGGCGGCGTTCATTGCCCCGGTACTGCCGGACTTCATCGGCCAACTTGACGGTAAAGAAGTTGGCGGGAAGAAGCTGGAGACAGCGGCTCCGCCCCGAACGGCTGACCAACGCTCTGAGTTGCGTACCGTTCGGTTTCAGAAGTTGAGCCTGCTGCCTCGTTTGCTGCACACCATGACCAACCCGTCGATTGCCTATCTGTTGTTGGCCATCGGGGTGTCGTTGATGATCTTCGAGTTTTATACGGGTGGTGTGGGCGTGGCGGCCGGCGTTGGTTTGGCGTGCGCGGGACTGTCGGCTTACGGGTTGGGCCTATTGCCCACGCGGCCGGTGGGCTTGGCGCTATTGGGCGTGGCGTTTCTGGGGTTCGCCATCGACATCCAAGCCGGAACCCCGCGCTTTTGGACGGGGGTGGGCAGTGCCGCCATGGTGGTGGGCTCTCTGCTGCTGTTCTCCGGAGACACTCGGGTTCCGCTGTACTGGATTGCCATGGTGACGTCGATGGTGGTGCTGGCCATGGTGGCGGGTATGCCCACCATGGTGCGGACCCGTTTTGCCACGCCCACCATTGGGCGCGAGTCCATGATCGGCGAATTGGGTGAGGCCAGTACGGCGGTGGATCCTGACGGGGTGGTCATCGTGCGTGGTGCCCCGTGGCGGGCGCGCACCAACCGGGCCACGCCGCTCATGGTGGGAGACAAGCTGCGGGTATCGGCCATCGACGGTTTGGTGCTGGAAGTGGAGCCGCTGGAAGGGGCCGCTCGTGATCATCGCGAACGCCGCCCCACAACTCCTGGGGCGGACACCCCGGTGAGCCCGGTCAGCTGAGGAGCGCGATCACGTCCTCGGCCACCACGTCCGCGGGACGACTACCTACCGCCACCAACTGCAGACTATCGATGAAGGCGCCAGCAGTGCGGTAGCGCTCCCGTGAGGCTTGCAGCAGATGCCCGGAACGCTCGTACACATCGGGGGAGGCGCCGCGCTCGTGGGCTCGGGCGGTGGAGCGGGCGCCGGAGATGGCCACGTCCACATCGAGTACCACGGTCAGTTGCGGACGCGGCAATCCCAAGACGGTGTGTTCGAGGTCCAAGATCCAGGCAAACAACTCGTCGCCCTCGCTCATACCCATATCGGCATCGACCCGGGCGGCCTGATACACCGCGTTGGACAACGTATAGCGATTGAGCAACAGCACGTCGCAGTGCAGTGCAGCCGTGAAAGACTGCCAACGGTCCATGGCAAACCACAGCGCCATCGAGCGAGGATCCAAGGTGTCAGCAGTGATTGCTCCGGGACCGCCCTCACCGTCGAGTAGGGCTCTTATCCGTCGCCCGAAGAACGACTCGTAGCGTGGGAAGGATCTCACCTCAACCGTCATGCCCTCAGCGCGCAGATGATCAGCGAGCAGATGAGTTTGGGTGGACTTGCCGGACGCGTCGATGCCCTCGATGGCGATGATGCGGGTGCTCATGGGTGCGGTGAAATGCCCTGCGCCAGCAATTGCACGTCGAGCCCCTCACGGCGCACTCGAAGGTCGAGATACGTGATGACCGACACCGCAGCACTGAAGGGAAGGGTGAGTCCGCCGGCGATGACCCCGGTGACGAGTCCGGTGGCGGCCGTGGCCAGCCGGTTGGAATGGGTGATGGCCGCCACGATGGCCCCCAGGATGCCGGTGATGACCGACGACACGATGCCAGCCAAAATGAACGACAGCATGATGATGGCCAATAGCGGCCAGAACCGCCCCGCGGTGAGCCAGTAGGAACGTTTGATGGCAGCGATTGGTCCGGCACGTTCCACTACCACTGCCTGATTGGCAAAGTTCCATCTGACGAACAAGATGATGCCGGGCACGATGCACGCAAGGATGCCAATGCCCGCTCCGAGGCCCACCAACAGGCCAGCACCGAGTAACGGCAAGAGCCTAGAGAGACCAACTCGGAGGCAGGCCTTGAGATTGGTAGGCCGATCCAACACCCGATCGGTGAGGTAGGCAGTGAGCCCCGCCGTGATCAACAGCGAACTGATGACGGAGATGATGACGATCAAGAACGAACCGCCTAGGAAGGCCTGAAGATCCTTGGTTGACACCGTGCCCGACACGGCGCCTGGCTCGGATGTGGATATCTTCGGAATGCTCAGGCGCAGGGCCGCCACACCAAGTTGCGCAGGCACGGAGAACAGCGCCACCCAGGGGAACAACCGGCGAAAATCGGTACGCCACACCTTGATGGCTCCATCCAGAATTTCGCCCACACCAAGGGGTCGCAATCGGGGCGGGGCCGCGAGTGGAGGGTCCGTGCTCCACCCTGGCGTGGTTGAAGGTGGCGCGGGAGGCGGCTCCGAGCCCAGCGGTGTCGCCCAGGATGGTGATGCCCACAGGGGCGGACCCTCGGGCTCAGCCGGTTGATTGGGGCCTGAGATGTCACTCACCGAGGCAACGGTATCGGACGAGTTGGGTTCTGCGATGACCCTCGGCGCCGAGCAGATCCCATCCGTATGTGTGACGGACATCACTTTTCCCCTTGTCGAACGGGGCACTCCTCCGTTAGGTTCGATGCCAATCCACCCGGGGGGGAGGCCACCATGGGCCCTGCTGATCAGATCTGGCAACGTCGAGCGTCATGTCGTGGGCCACAGTCCGCGATGTTTTTTCCGCCATCGACGTTCGAACGCAAAGAGGACAAGGAGCAGCGAGAGGTGAGCGCCAAAGCCATATGTGCCAACTGCTGCGTTAAAGGCGACTGCTTGGACTACGCCATCCGCATCCGTGAATCGCACGGTATCTGGGGTGGGCACAACGAGGGAGAGCGACGGGTGATCATGGCCCGCCTGGCTGGCTGAGTCGGCTGGCTGAGTACAGGCCGTACGGGCTAGGCAGACGGCATGCGTGCAGTTGTGCTCCGCCAAGGCTCTCTCGTGGTTGACGACGTGGCC
>JANYHQ010000558.1 GCA_025358985.1 Acidimicrobiales bacterium | reverse complement strand
CGCTCCAGGACATGCGGAGGCGACTCGAGGCCACCGAACGGGATCGCCACGAGCCCATCGCCATCATCGGCATGGGCTGCCGACTGCCCGGCGCTGCCAACCCTGACGCGTTCTGGGACCTGTTGCGCAACGGAGTCGACGCCGTGACTGAGACGCCGTTGGACCGGTGGAGTGTTGCTCGCCTGTACGACCCGGATCCCCGCGCTCCCGGTCGGGTGGCCACGCGCTGGGGTGGATTCCTCGCCGACATCGATCAGTTCGATGCGGCGTTCTTCGGGATCTCTCCCCGTGAGGCCGCCCAGATGGATCCACAGCAACGTCTGCTGCTCGAGGTGGCGTGGGAGGCGTTGGAGGATGGTGGTCAGGCCATCAGCGCACTGGCGGGCAGCCTCACGGGCGTGTTCGTGGGGGTGCACAGCCACAGCAGCGACTACTACGCAATGCAGGCCGCCGACCCCACCGTGCTGGATAACTACAGCGGTACGGGCACATCGCACAGCGTGCTGGGCGGGCGCCTCTCGTACCTGCTCGATCTGCATGGTCCGAGCTTGGCGATCGACACCGCCTGCTCGTCGTCACTGGTGGCGGTGCACCTGGCCGTGCAGAGCCTGCGCCGGGGGGAGTGCTCCATGGCCATCGCCGCAGGGGTCAACTCGATCCTTGACCCTGCGTTCACCATGGTTGCGTCGCGCATGCAGATGATGTCGGCCACCGGTCGATGCCGCCCCTTCGATTCCGCTGCCGATGGCTTCGTGCGGGCCGAGGGCTGCGGTGCGGTGGTGCTCAAGCGTCTGTCCGATGCCATCGAGGGCAGGGACCGCATCATTGCAGTGATCAACGGGACAGCGGTGAACCAAGACGGTCGCAGCAATGGCCTCACCGCTCCCAACAGCGCGTCCCAGAAGGACGTGATCCGATCGGCACTGGCCGATGCAGGCGTGTCAGCCCACCAGGTCGGGTATATCGAGACGCATGGGACCGGCACGCCACTGGGCGACCCGATCGAGATCGAAGCATTGAGCGAGGTGTTCGGTACGATCGATAGCACCACTGGACAGACCTGCGCGCTGGGTTCCGCGAAGGCCAACATCGGCCACACCGAGGGAGCGGCCGGCGTGGTTGGATTGATCAAGGCGGTGTTGACGCTGCGCGCTGGCCAAGTACCACCGCTGGTGCACTTCCAACAGCTCAACTCGCACATCTCCCTGACGGGGACGCCGCTGATGGTGCCGACGAGCCTGATGCCCTGGCCCTACTCGCAGGAGCCGCGCTTTGCCGGGGTCAGTTCGTTCGGCTGGTCGGGCACCAACGCGCACGTCATCGTGGGCGAGGCACCGTCGGACATACCGTCGCAGGATTCGGCCGTACAGGCGCACCACTCGGATGTTGCGTTGCTCTTGCCCATCTCAGCCCGGAGCCCGGAGGCCAGGCACGATCTGGCCGTCGCCTACCGTCGCCTGCTGGCGAGTCTTGAAGTTGGAGCAAGCCCTCATCGAGGCAGCCCTCAGGTTTCTGTCACTGACGTGTGCGCCACTGCTGCGCTACGCCGCAGCCACCATCCGTACCGCCTCGCGGTCACCGGACGCGGTGCCGACGCGCTTGTTGAGCAACTCGACGCCTTCCTCGATGGTCAGCAAGATCGTGGGCTCAGCGTCGGCGGGGGAGAGGTGCGCCCTCGCGACCTGTTGGTGTTCGTCTACCCGGGGCAGGGATCCCAATGGCCGGGCATGGCCAACCGCCTGCTGGCCGACGACGCGGTGTTCAGATCGGCGATGCAGCGATGCCAGCAGGCCATGGCGCCCCACGTCGACTGGTCGCTCATCGACGTGCTCCTCGATGCTGGTGGCGTCGAACCAGAAGCATCACCACTCGAGCGCATCGACGTGATCCAGCCCGTTCTGTTTGCGATCCAGGTGGCACTTACTTCGGTGTGGGAGTCGCGTGGGGTGCGCCCGGATGCAGTTGTAGGCCACAGCATGGGCGAGGTGGCCGCTGCGCATGTCGCAGGAATCCTGTCGCTCGAGGATGCCGCGCGCATCATCTGTGGTCGCAGCCGCTTGCTGCGGCGCATCAGCGGGCAGGGGGCCATGGCGGTCGTCGAACTCGATGTCAGCCAGGCCGCCCACGCGATCGTGGGGTTCGAGGATCGCCTCGCCGTGGCGGTCAGCAACAGCCCGACATCAACGGTGCTGTCGGGTGAACCTGGCGCGCTGGACACGGTGATGGCCCGTCTCGATGCCGAAGGCATTTTCTGCCGACGTATCAAGGTCGATGTTGCTTCGCACAGTCCCCAGGTTGATGTGCTGCACGATGACCTGATGGCGGTGCTCGGCACGGTGCCCGCCAAGCGGGCGTCCATTGCTTTCTTTTCCACGGTAAGCGCACGCTTTGAGGATGGTCCGGCGCTCGATGCCGACTACTGGGCCCGCAACCTCCGCCAGCCGGTGTTGTTCAGCGAGTCGGTGCAACAACTCATCGCCACCGACCACGTGCGATTCGTCGAATTAAGCCCGCATCCGGTGCTGCTCCCGGCAGTTTCGGAGTCGCTGGAGTGCAGCGGACGCGCCGGTGTCACCGTTGCCTCGATGCGCCGTGACGCAGATGAGCCCCTTGCCTTCGATGGCGCCCTCGCCGCCCTGTATTGCGATGGGTACGACATCGAATGGCGCCGCCGTTACGGCGGTGCACACGCCGCCCCGTACCGAGTGGTGGACCTGCCGATGTACCAATGGCAACGCGAGCGGCACTGGCTCGAACGCAGCACCGCCACCGCCGCAGATCGCGCCGACCTAGCCATGC
>JANYHQ010000526.1 GCA_025358985.1 Acidimicrobiales bacterium | reverse complement strand
CGTGAAGCCCAAGCCAATGGTGACGCCTGCCCTTGATTCAGCAGCATTCAGTGAGTTTGCCGATGGCAGCCGCGGGGTGGCGGTGTCCACCACCATGGTGTTTGCTCGCATGATCCGCTCGTTGCTGCGTGACCCCGTCATCGGCCAGTTGGTAGTTCCCATTATCCCTGACGAGGCTCGTACCTTCGGCATGGATGGGTTGTTCAAGGAGGTGAAGATCTACGCCCCATTCGGTCAGAAGTACGAGCCGGTGGATGCCGATCTCATGCTCAGCTATCGCGAAGCGCAGAACGGTCAGATCCTGGAGGAGGGCATCACTGAGTCCGGCGCCATGGCCTCGTTCACGGCGGCGGGCACGGCTTACGCCACCCACTCCACGCCCACCATCCCCTTCTACATCTTCTATTCGATGTTCGGGTTCCAGCGCACCGGCGATTTGGCGTGGGCATTCGGCGATGCGCGCGGTCGCGGCTTCATGCTGGGGGCCACAGCTGGGCGCACCACCCTCAACGGTGAGGGGCTACAACACGAGGACGGCCATTCGCTCGTTTTGGCCAGCACCATCCCCAATGTGGTGGCATACGATCCTGCGTTCGCTTACGAAGTGGCGGCGGTCATCAGCGACGGCCTCAAGCGTATGTACGGGCCCAATCCCGAAGACGTCTTCTATTACGTCACGCTGTACAACGAGAACTATGTGATGCCAGCCATTCCTGAAGGCATCACCCAGGCCGACATCACTGGTGGCCTGTACCGCTTCGCCGCCGCACCGGATCTGGGTCCGGGCAAGGCCCAGGTGTCCATCGTGTTCAGCGGCACCTCCTACGGTGCGGCGCAGTCCGCCGCCGACATGTTGGCGGCCGATTTCGGGGTGGCGGCATCACTGTGGAGTGCCACGTCATACAAGACCCTGCGCGAGGACGCGTTGGAGGTGGAGCGTTGGAATCGTCTGCATCCCAACGAGTCACCCCGTACGTCACGGGTCACCGAGGTGTTGGAGTCAGCCGAGGGTCCCATCGTGGCCGTGAGTGATTTCATGAAGATCGTGCCCGAGCAGATTGCCCGCTTTGTACCGGGCGACTCGGATCGCTTCCATGTGTTGGGCACCGATGGTTACGGCCGGTCCGACACCAGGGCAGCGCTACGGCGTCACTTCGAAACTGACGCTGAGCACATTGTGGTGGCGGCACTGCACGGGCTGGAGCGCCAGGGCAAAGTACTGCCCGAGATCGTGGCCAAGGCGATTGCGCGTTTCGGTATCGATGCGGAGGCGCCGGACCCCAGGGTCGCATGACCGGAACTGTGGTGCTCACCTGGGCGGTGCACGCGGAGGCCAACCGGTTGATCTCCACAGATGCGCTGGCGTTGCTCATTGGGTTGGTACTGGATCAGCAGCAGCCCATCGAGCGGGCCTTCACTGCCCCGTGGGACCTACAGCAGCGGCTGGGATGTGCTCTGCGCGCTGATCATCTGGCATCGGCCGACGCCGAGGTACTGGCCGATGTGTTTCGTACGGTTCCCGCACTGCATCGTTTCCCTAAGGCCAAGGCTGCTCAGGTCCAGGCCCTATGTGCCCATATTGTGCAAACGTACTCAGGAGATGCGGCCCAGGTGTGGACCACAGCCGTAGACGGCGCAGAAGTAGTGCGCCGGGCCCGAGCGCTACCCGGGTTTGGTGATCGAACGTCTCGGGTGCTGATGGCCATCCTGGGCAAGCGGCTCGGTGTGGAGGTACCAGGGTGGAGGGAGGCGGCCGGGGACTTGGGCGTGGACGGCACCCTGCTCAGTGTGGCTGATGTGGATTCGGCCGAGTCATTGGAGCGCTACCGCGCAGCCAAGCGGGCCGCCGCCGATGCCATGACCCATCGAGTGGAGCCAGGATTGCGCCCGCCGCAACATGAACTCCACTCGATGCCGACCGGACCCGCCGGGCGCTAAACGCGCCCGAGATTGGGTCACAGGTGGGTTCTCGGGCGTGGTTTGCGTCTGGGGGACCCGTTTTGCGCCCGAGATTGCGTCGGCGACCACCTCTCGGGCGCGATTTGCGTGGGTGGGGTCAACTTAGCGGGGTTTGTAAGCCTTGTAATTGCGGTTGCGGGCTTCGGCCAGGGTGTCGGGTCCGAATGCTGCGCCGTTCCCCGATGAAGCCACTTCTTCCACCACCGCTGATGGCGTTGATGGATCATCGAGGTCGTACACCACCTGGGTGCGTTTGTCGCCGAGGAACCGGTAGTGCTCAAAACGGCTGGGTCGCGACATGTTCCGATCCTGGCACACCTAGGTTGGCCTCAACCATGGAACCCATGCCGACACCGGCCAAGCTGTTACGCCAAGAAGTGTGGTTGGTACTTGGGTTGTCGCTGTTGCCGTCGGCGGCCTACGCCGTCATCAGCCTGGTCGAGAGCCCCATACGGGGAACCCAGGTGTCGCTCAACTCAGCACTGTTCACGTGGTCCGACGGAGCCCGCCAACTGCTGTCGATCGTCGTGGGCATCGTGCCCGTACTGCTGGTTGGTCATGTACTGATGCGCAATGGCGAGCGGTGGGCCGATATCGGCATCGATTCCGCTGCGCCACGTCGAGATGCAGCCCAGGGCACCCTCATCGCCGCCGTCATCGGAGGCTCCGGACTGGCGCTCTACCTGGCCGCCTTCCACCTGGGGCTGAGCCGAGCGGTGATTCCGGTGAACGATGGGGGCCGGTGGTGGCAGATACCGCTATTGATACTCAGCGCGCTTCGCTTCGGGGTACTGGAAGAGACCATCACCGTGGGCTACCTCCTACGCCGACTGTCGCAGTTCGGGTGGGGAATGTGGCCCGCCATCATCGTGAGTGCAGTACTGCGAGGCAGCTACCACCTCTACCAGGGGTACGGAGCGTTCATTGGCAATGTGGCAATGGGAGTGTTGTTCGGCCGATGGCGAATGTCGGGACGACGAACGGTGCCGCTAATTGTGGCCCACACGCTGATCGATGCCGTGACCTTCGTGGGGTGGGTGGTGCTGCACAACCACGCCGACTGGTTGCCGCAATAAGTGGGGTAGCAACGAAACAAGAGCAGGCACCCGAAGGCACCTGCTCTCGAATCCAAAATCACTTGAGAAAAAAAGACCACGACACAGTGGATGAAGCCCGGGAGGGACTAGTCCCCGTCACTGAGTCGAAGGGTGACTGGCGGAGTTTCGCCAGCCGGTCCAAGCTGCCGCTAGCGGCCAGCCACCTCCAGCGTCCCACAACATTTACTAGCTATTTGGACCACCTCCTCTCTCTGGTGATGAGAGTGTGCCACCACTGCCCAAGCTACGGCAACTGTTTTTTCTTTCCACCAACCCAACGTTCACCGATCGGAAATGAACGGGCACGTCTAGCGGGTGAGTTCGTCCGGGTCAGCCCGGGGGCCTACCGCCCCGATGGTCCGCAGATAGCCGAGCTTGGCATCGAGAATGGCCCGCACCTCAACCCCCGACAGGGAGGTGCCTTCGTCCACCGCCCGTTGCACGAGTCGGTGCAGTCGGCCATCTTCAACCACCACGGTGTGATTGATCTGCGGTCCGTTGGGTCCCTCCACGATCATCGACTCTGTGGCCAGTCCGCTGGCGTCGAGATCCTCCAGTTCCCAGTCCAACACTCGTCGCACATCCCAATACGTGACCGAGTTGGACATCGATTCCGGAAGGTGATCGCCGACGTAGGCCACTGCTGCCTCCACGTCAAACACCGGTACCGGCGAGAAGCTGTCTAGGCGGCGTGCCTCACGGCCAATGGTGATCGCAGCAATGGCAAATACAATAAGCACACCTACGATAGCGAGTATCACTGCGACCATGTCAGTCCGAACTGAACAGTGCGTCGACGTACTCGTCGGGGTCGAACGTGATGAGGTCGTCCACTGACTCGCCCAGTCCCACCAATTTGATGGGGATGCCCAGTTCGGTTTGGATGGCCAGGGCGATGCCACCTTTGGCTGTTCCGTCGAGCTTGGTGAGCACCACCCCGGTGAGATCCGCGGTCTCCTTGAACTGCTGAGCCTGTACCAGCCCGTTTTGTCCGGTGGTGGCGTCGAGTACCAGCAACACCTCGGTGACCTTGCCCGGTTCCTTGTCTGCGATGCGACGGATCTTGCGCAATTCCTCCATCAAATTGGTCTTGGTCTGCAAACGTCCGGCGGTGTCCGCCAGTACTAAATCGATGTTGCGCGAAGCAGCGCGTTCTACCGCATCGAAGATGACTGCGCCGGGGTCCCCTCCTTCGGCTCCGCGCACCAACTGTGATCCGGTGCGTTCCGCCCATAGCCCCAACTGCTCTGCGGCGGCGGCGCGAAACGTGTCACCGGCCGCCATGATGATGGTACGACCGGCGGCCGCCTCGCGCTTGGCGATCTTGCCGATGGTGGTGGTTTTGCCCACCCCATTGACTCCGACGAACAACCACACATTGGGGATACCAGGCTCGAATCGCAAGTCTCGTTCTCCGCCCGCCAAACGCTTCTTGAGATCAGCTTTCAGCGCTTCAAGCAACTCTTCGGGAGTTTTGATGCCCTCGCTCTTGACCCGAGCCTTGAGTTCATCGAGCAACGATGTGGTGGTGGCGATGCCCACATCAGCGCGCACCAACGCCTCTTCCAGTTCGTCCCAGGTTTCGGCAGTGATGGCACCGCGGCCGATGATGGACCCCATGTAGCCGCCAAGCAGTCCACGGGCCTTACCGAGACGGTCACGAAATCGGGGCCGAACCACTTCCGGCACCGCTTCCGGCACTGGCTCAACAACGACCGACCCCGAGGGCACGGCGGGCGGCGTGGGTCGGATGATGCGCGGCGGGACTGCGGGTGGCTCGAGCGGTGGCCGCTGGGCTCTCCCCCGATAAGAAACAAAGCCGACCGACCCGATGACGAGTACCGCAGCAACGATGGCAATGATCAGAACAATCGGCATGACCCCTAAAGCCTAGGGCTAGCCAGCCAGGCACTCGAGTGGAGCACCGATTGCGCTGACCGCAATCCTGGCTCCACTCGATGTGAACGCCGCGGTCAGGCGTTGAGGGCGACGCGCTCGCTGACCACCTTGGAGGAGCCACCAGGCTGCATGGTGA
>JANYHQ010000484.1 GCA_025358985.1 Acidimicrobiales bacterium | reverse complement strand
ACCATGACACTGTTCGTCACCGGAATCGGCACACTCATCCACCTGTATGCCATTGGCTATATGCACGGCGACAGTCGTTTCCCCCGGTTCTTCACCTATCTCAACTTGTTCGTGTTCTCCATGCTGTGCTTGGTACTCAGCGACAATTTCGTGTTCATGTTCCTCGGCTGGGAGGGGGTGGGCACATGTTCGTATCTGCTCATCTCGTTCTGGTTCCAGCGTGACACTGCGGCGTCGGCCGGCAAGAAGGCGTTCGTCACCAATCGTGTGGGCGACTTCGGGCTCATGATCGGCATGTTCTTGTTGTTCAAGGCCACCGGCTCGCTCACCTATCTGAAGGTGTTCGAGAGCCTAGGCGCCTCGGGGCTGGCTCGCTCCACGGCCACGGCCGCCTGTCTGCTGCTGTTCCTCGGGGCATGCGGTAAATCGGCGCAGTTGCCGTTGTATGTGTGGCTGCCCGATGCCATGGAGGGCCCCACCCCAGTATCGGCCCTCATCCACGCTGCCACCATGGTCACCGCCGGCGTCTATCTCATGATGAGAGTGCATCCCATTCTCGATCTTGCGGCACCGTGGGTGTTCACCGTTATTGCGGCCGTGGGTGCCTGTACAGCCCTGTTTGCCGCCACCATCGCCGTGGCCCAAGACGACATCAAACGCATCCTGGCGTACTCCACCATCAGCCAATTGGGCTACATGTTCTTGGCCATCGGGGTGCATGCCAATGCTGCTGCGGCATTCCACATGATCACTCACGCCTTCTTCAAGGCGTTGATGTTCCTCGGTGCGGGCTCGGTCATCCACGGCATGCATGACGAGCAGGACATCAAGAAGATGGGCAATCTTCGCAAGTGGATGCCCATCACCTTTGCCACCTACATGTGTGGCTGGTTGGCCATCTCCGGCATACCGCCGCTGTCGGGCTTCTGGTCCAAGGATGACATCCTCCTGGCCGCATTCCACCAGAACAAGCTGTTCTGGATCATGGGGCTGGCCACGGCGTTGCTCACCGCTTATTACATGAGCCGCCAGGTGTTCTTGGTGTTTTTTGGTAAAGAGCGCTTTCTGCACTCCACCACTGGGGGCATCGTTCCCGATCACGGCCAGCACGGCGACGACCATCACGGTCCTGTCACGCCCCATGAGTCACCCATCCTCATGGTGGCCCCACTGGTGGTGCTGGCTGGGCTGTCGGTGGTGGCGGGCGTGTTGAACCTGCCGTTCTCGCGCACCACTGAGCGTTTGGGTACGTGGTTGGAGCCGTCCATCGGTGTCAACGAACTCAACGTTTCGGGCGCCACCAAGGTGACCCTGGCGGTCATTGCCACACTGCTCGGCGTCGTGGGCATTGCCGTGGCCCGACAGTTGTGGTTGGGCCGCAGTCTGGCCGCCAACGAGAGTCTGGAACCTGCGCTTCTCAAGCGCGCATATGGAGTTGACGCATTGTACTCGATGGTGTTCGAGAAGCCCGGATTGGCCATTGCGGCGGCATGTGCCTTTGTCTTCGATGGTCGCATCCTCGAGGGGGTGGTCAACGGTGTGGGCACAGTGGTGCGTAGCGTTGGCGGGTCGGCCCGCAAGGTACAAACCGGTTTTGTGCGCAACTATGCATTGGCTATTGCGCTCGGCACTGTGGTGCTACTCGGATACGCAGTGGTCAGGGCGGGCGCATGATGATGAGTGGCACCCTTGCCGAGGCCACCTCCGGCACTCCCATCCTCACCTTGCTCGTGGCCGTACCGTTGCTGGCGGCGGTGGTGGTGCTGCTACTGCCGAGAAGCCGCCAAGAAGTGGTGAAGCTGGTGGCGTTGCTGGCGTCTGTGGGCACGGGCGCACTCAGTGTGTGGATGCTGCTGGCCTTCGACAAGCATGAAGCGGGCTATCAGTTCAGTTCCATGCATCCGTGGATTAGTAGCCTCGGCATCAGCTGGAACGTGGGCGTCGACGGTATCTCGTTGCTGTTGGTGGTACTCACGGGTGTGCTGTTCCCCGTGGCCATTCTGGGCCCCGACGAGAACAAGGATGTCAAGGCGTATCTGGCCTGGCTGTTGGTGCTCGAAGCGGGAGTGATGGGCGTGTTCATCAGCTTGGATCTCTTCCTCTTCTTCGTGTTCTTCGAAGTGGTTCTCGTTCCCATGTACTTCCTCATCAATGGCTGGGGACATGGCAACAACACGTACTCGGCCATGAAGTTCTTCCTCTATACGATGTTTGGCTCTTCGCTGATGCTGGTGGCATCACTGGCATTGGTGTTCCTGTACCGGGACAAAACCGGCATCACCACATTCGACATCAACGTGTTGCAACACGCTGCCCAAGATGTCCTCACCCGGACGCAGGGACGTTGGTTGTTTGCGGCGTTCGCCCTGGCGTTTGCCGTCAAAGTTCCGGTGTTCCCGCTGCATACGTGGTTACCTGACGCCCATACCGATGCCCCCACGGCCGGTTCGGTGATCCTGGCCGGGGTCATGTTGAAGATGGGTACGTACGGGTTCATCCGCTTCGCCATCTTCTTGTTTCCCGAAGCGGCGCGCTGGTTTGCCCCGGTGTTGCTCACGGTTGGCGTCATCGGCATCATCTACGGCGCGCTCGCAGCCATTGCCCAGAAGGACCTCAAGCGGTTGGTGGCCTATTCGTCGGTGGCTCACCTCGGGTTCATCGTGATGGGCATCTTCGCGTTCAGCACCCAGGGTCTCACCGGTGGCGTGTTGCAGATGATCAATCACGGTGTGTCCACGCCAGCGCTGTTCTTGCTCATCGGATGGATATACGAGCGTCGCCATACCCGTGAGATCTCCGAATTGCTTGGCCTGCAGAAGTCCGCCCCCGTCATGGCCGGCATCTTCACCATCGTGATGCTGTCATCCATCGGTGTGCCGGGCCTCAACGGTTTCGCCGGCGAGTTCCTCATCCTCATCGGTACCTTCGTCACCCGCCGCTGGTGGGCCGTGGTGGCGGCATCTGGCGTCATCCTGGCCGCCATCTACCTGCTGTGGGCCTATCAGCGGTCGTTCCACGGCGAGCCTGCTGCCCCGGATGACGCCAACGCCCGGATGGCGGACCTCACCCTGCGCGAGCGGTTGGTGATGGCGCCGCTGTTACTGCTCATCGTGGGCATGGGCGTATACCCCAAGCCGGCACTGGAGCGCATCGAGCCATCAGTGAAAGCACTGCTGCAACACGTCAGTGACAGTACGGGATATACCCAGCCGGCGGTAGCCGCTGGGGCAGGGGATCAGAAGTGAGCGCGCATATGATGTTGGTGGCGCAAGCGGAGTCCACCTTGGTACTGCCCCATGTTGACTGGGTCAGCGTGGCCCCGGCCACCATTCTCATCGGTGCGGCGTTCGTGTTGCTGGTGGCCGGGTCGTTGTTGCGAGGGCGGCTCCCCAAGCCCACCAACATCACCGTCACCATTGCCGCTGCGGTGGCCGCCATGTTCAGCACCATTCCACTCTGGGAACGCGTACGGGAGGGGCGGGCCGCCTCCACCCTGGCCGACGCAGTGCAAGTAGACGGTTTCGGCGTGTTCTTCGTGATCACCATCTGTAGTGCGTTGGTGCTGTCCGCCCTCATCGGAGAAGGCTTCTTCGTTCGAGAGAATCTGCCCGGCCCCGAGTACAACGTGTTGATGCTGCTGTCGGCCTCGGGCGGCATCATCATGGCCACCGCCAACGACCTCATCGTGTTGTTCCTCGGCTTGGAGATCCTCTCCATTGCGCTCTACGTGCTGGCCGGATCCAATGTACGCAAGGTGGAATCGCAGGAGTCGGCGCTCAAGTACTTCGTACTGGGGGCGTTCAGTTCCGCCGTACTGCTCTACGGCATTGCCCTGGTGTACGGCGCAGTGGGCACCACCAACCTCTCCGGCATCTCCACCTATCTTGGTGATCGCGTGATCTTCGGCAACTCGTTGCTGGTGGGTGGCATGGTGCTGCTGTTGGTGGGGCTCGGTTTCAAAGTGGCGGCTGTGCCGTTTCACATGTGGACCCCCGACGTGTACCAGGGTGCACCATCGCCCATCACCGGATTCATGGCGGCCACCGCCAAGACCGCCGGATTTGCTGCACTGCTGCGGGTGTTCGTCAGTGCGTTGGGATCACGGGGCACCGATTGGCAGCCCGTGGTGTGGGTGCTGGCGGTGATCACCATGGTGGTAGGCGCCATCCTGGCCGTGGTGCAGAGCGATGTGAAGCGCATGATGGCCTACTCGTCCATCAGCCATGCCGGGTTCATCATGATCGGCCTGGAAGCAGCCTCGCACCGTACGGGCGCCAGTGGGGTCAGCGGCTCGCTGTTCTATCTGCTGGCCTACACATTCATCGTGCTCGGCACCTTCGCCG
>JANYHQ010000470.1 GCA_025358985.1 Acidimicrobiales bacterium | reverse complement strand
CCCTCTTCAGCATCGGCGGTGGCCGACAGGCGGTCCTGGGTCTGGCGCTCGTGGGCCAACTGGGTCCGTACCCGTGCATACAGCCCGTCACGCAGAGTGGCCCTGGTGGCCTGTACGGCCAAGGGGGCGGCGGAGGCGATCTCGGTGGCCAGAGCCAGCGCGGTAGAACGCACGTCATCACGGGCCACCAAACGATTGGCCAACCCCAGGGCAAAGCATTCCTCGCCCGAAATCCGTCGGCCGGTGAGCAAGATGTCGGCGGCGCGCGCAGGCCCCACCAACTCGGGCAGCGTGACGGAGATACCGAACCCGGGATGGATACCGAGGCGGACGAAGTTGGTGGCCATGAACGCCTCCGGGCAGATGACCCGCAGATCACACGCCGTGGCCAAGCCGAACCCTGCCCCCACGGCCGGGCCGTGCACCGCCGCCACCGTGGGGATGGTGACTTCGAACATGCGGACCGCCGCCTCGTAGAACGGGCCTATGGCGTTTTCCTCATCGGAGGCCACGAACTTGCTGAAACCCGCCGCCCGGGTACCGCCAGCGCCGCTGAACTGGGCGCCGGCGCAGAACGACTTTCCCTCCGAGCACACCACGGCGGCCCGGGCACCACTGGCCTGGCCGGCAATGAGCGCGTCACCGAGCTCGTTCATGAGGTCCACACTGGCGAAATTGTGAGGTCCGGCCAGCAATTCCACCACCACTACATGGCCCTCGTGGGTGACGCCGATCTGGGCTTTGGGTGCGTCCTCAGTCATGCCCGTTGGCTAGCACGCCCACGACCCGCCCGGCGAACTCAGACGACCTCAGGCGACCTCAGGCGAACGGCGTGTGGTACGTCTCGAAGCCGGCCACGATCTCCCACACCGGTAGGCGGCCCGGAGGCGTGCGGCCCTTCATCCTGATGCCACCGCCGCCCTGGGCCAGATCGGCCCCGGTGGCATGGACGGCATCGGCGGCGCCAGTGGAGTCTATGAACATGTCAGGCAACCCGGGCAGGCGCTCCAGACGATCGGCCCATTGCTGCTCCACGATGATCCGAGCGGTGGGGCCCTGGAACAACACCATTGCCTCCTGCGGTGACCCGGGGGCCGGCCACGGTGTGACCTTCTCCCGGGCGGCGGCGGTGCCTGGTGTGGGGGACCGGCGGGCGCTGGTGATGGTGATCACCGACTCGCAGTGATCATCGGGATACACGTAATGGAAGCTCCATTCGTCGCAGCGTCCCGAGTTGTCGACGTCATTGCCAGCCAATACCAAGAAGAGACGACGATTGTTAGCCAAGCGGCAGCTGATGGGAAACGCAAACCGGGCGGCGTCACCGGCACTCATCAGCGGTGGCACAGCCACCAACGGATGGATCTGCTCCACCGAACCAATGGGTCCGCGGGGCACGTCGGCCTCCCGTTTGGCCTTCTTCGTGGTGAACATCGGCATGCGGAGCGGCTCCGGAAGTCTCTCGTCGACTCGTTCGTTCATCGAGGGATGGGTCAATTGGTGCTTCGACACGTGTAGTTGCTGGCTTGAGCAGATCAGGAGACGGCGGAGACGGTGGAGACGGTTGGTACGGCGGCGGAACCGACCCGTAGTGTCTGTCCCGTGCGCCCGATGGGGGCGTGGTGAGTTACCAGGAGACGGTGGATGGCCCCGAGACAGTTCGCAGTAGTGGTGGGGGTCGGTCAAGTTCGCCGTCGTCCGGGGCTCGATGGGGACCTCGATGGGAAATGGGAGCCGCAGGAGCCCATTCACTTGCTGCGCGATGCCATTCATGCTGCGTTGGCTGATGCTGATGTGGCCACCTCGGACGTGGCGGCATTGGCTGTGGTTGACCCCATTGCGTGGCCCTATGACGACCTCATTGCGTCCACCGCAGCGGCCGCTGATCTGCCTGCCACGGTGGCCGGGTTCACGTTCGCGCCGGGGGGAAACTCGCCGGGCGACCTCCTCCATGTATTGGCCAATCGGATGGCTGATGGCGAATTCGCAGTGGCCGTTCTGGCCGGGTGTGAGGCTGTGTACAGCATCCGACGAGCCCGCAAGGAAGGTATCGACCTGAAGCAACAGTGGACCCCGGCCACCAGGCCGCGCGACTTCCAAAAAGGTCAGGCGCCGCTCACTACTGCGGTAGAGGCCCGTCACGGTCAGATGTCACCGGTTCATTGCTATCCGTTGTTCGAGAATGCATTGCGGGCCCGGGCCGGGCGCACCATCGCCGAACATCAACAGGTGATAAGTGCACTGATGAGTCGCAATTCGGCGGTGGCCGCCACCAACCCGTACGCCTGGTTCCCCACGGCATGGACACCGGAGCAAATTGCCACGGTCACGCCCGACAATCGGTGGGTGTGCTTCCCGTACCCGAAGCGGATGAACGCCATCATGGAAGTGGACCAGAGCGCAGCTCTCGTCATCATGACCGGTGATGAGGCGGACCGGCGTGGCATCCCCCGGGAGCGCCAAGTGGTGTTTCTCGGTGGAGCCAGTGCGGTGGACGGATGGGCGCCGGCAGAGCGCATCGATCTGGCTGGCTCACCCGCCATTCGGGCGGCGGGCGAAGCCGCTTTGGCTCACGCCGGTGTCACCATGGACGACGTGGATCTCATCGATCTGTATAGCTGCTTTCCGTCGGCGGTTCAGATGAGTATGGATGCGCTGGGACTGGCCATCGACGATCCCCGCGGGGTCACGGTGACCGGTGGCTTGGCCTATGCCGGTGGTCCGGGCAACAGCTACGCACTGCATTCGATGTGTGTAGCCACGCAACGGCTGCGTAGTGGTGATGGTGAGGTGGCGTTGGTGTCATCGTTGGGGATGACCGCAACTAAGCATGCGTTGTCGCTATTCGGCGTGGGCAAGGTGGTGGATGGAGCCGACCATCGTGCCCACAAGGTGGCGCTGGACCGCTCTGTCACCAACGGTCCCGACCTCGTTGACGGTGTCACTGGTGATGGCGTGGTGGAGTCCTACACGGTGGAGTACAACCGCGAGGGGGCCGCGGTGCGCACCTTCTACGTTGTCCGTCTTGATGACGGTATGCGCACTGTCGGAGTTGGTCCGTGTACAGACGATGAAGTGCGCGTGCTTACCTCTGGTCCACTGGAGCCGATTGGTCAGCGGGTGCATGTGGACGGGTCCGGCGAGCTCAATCTCGTCGGTTTCGTGGCGAAATCGGATAGGGGATAGGGGCCGTGGCACTGAGTATGGAGCAAGCCGGGTTGACCCTGGCGCAGGTGTCGGCCGCCGCCGTCATCACCGATGATGCTGTCAGCATTTCCTATGCCATGGAACCCAGCCGCCGCCGTACGGTTGACTCTGCAGGCATTGGTATCGAGGTCTACGAGTGGGGCCCAGCCGACGGTCCGCCCATTGCCTTGGTGCACGGCGGGTTCGATTTTGCTCGCACCTATGACGTGTTTGCCGGGTTGCTGGCGTCGCAGGGATGGCGGGTGGTGTCGTGGGACCATCGTAACCACGGCAACTCGCAGCGGGCGGCTCTCACCAGTTGGTCGGCCGATCAGCGCGATGCCGGTGCCGTACTCAACTCTGTGTCCACCGACCCCATGCCCATCGTGGGCCACTCCAAGGGTGGGGCCATGTCTCTGCGACTGGGTGATGCATGGCCGCATCGCTTCACCCATATCGTCAACATCGACGGCATGCCATCGCGCTCACGCCAACCCGACATGGCCGAGATGATGCGCACCCGCCTCACATCGGGTGAGCTCAGCGGTTGGCTCGACCATCGTCAGCGCGCTTCAGATGCCGAACGCAAACCCGACACTCTGGAAGGGTTGGCCCGCCGCCGGGCCCGAATGAACCCCCGGTTGTCGCATGAATGGTTGTGCTATCTGGTAGCGGTGGGGGCCGATCACAGTCCGGACGGGTGGCGTTGGAAAATCGACGCCATGATGCGGATGGGTGGGTTTGGCCCGTGGCGGCCGGAGTGGGCCCTCGACAGTCTGTCGGCGCTGTCTCAACCATTTCTCGGCATTCTGGGTGAGGAGCAGGAGCCCATGGGATGGGGGACGTTTGCCAAGAACGTGGCTCCGGCGCTGCCCCGTAACGGCCATTTGGAGACCCTTCCGGCCGGACACTTCGTACACATAGAACTCCCTGGGCGGGTAGCGGCAATGGTTCTCGATTTCATTAGGATGCCGGCATGAGTTCCACTGAGGCGGCCCTACGGTTGCGTCATGGCCGAGTAGAACTGGCGCTGCACGAATTGCGTCCGGGTGATGGCCCCACGTTGCTGGTGCTGCATGGCCTGGGCGAATCGTCGGCCATGGTGTTACCCCCCGAGGTGCTCCACACGTGGCCGGGCGCCGTATGGGGACTGGACTTCACCGGTCACGGTCAATCCACGGTGCCGTTGGGGGGTGGGTATTCCAGCGAAATTCTCATGGCCGACGCTGACACCGCGCTACATCACTTAGGACCATGCACCATTTTGGGATACGGCTTGGGCGGGTATATCGGCTTGCTGGTGGCTGGTGCTCGACCGGACCG
>JANYHQ010000450.1 GCA_025358985.1 Acidimicrobiales bacterium | reverse complement strand
CCATGGGGCCCACCAGCGCCACGTCTTCCACCATCTTGAGTGGAACTGAGGCGATGGCTTCGGCCTGTTTGCCTTGGAGATACAACTCCTGGATATGGGTGGCTTCGGCCTCCCAACCCATACGGGCAAACACCTCGAAGTGGAAGTTGGCGCCCTTGGCCCCCATCCCTCCGGCGTACAGGGCCACCATGGGCCGTACCGCGTCGGCACATTTCTCTACGTCGTCTCCGGGCACGATGGTGAGTCCGCAGGCCACCTCGAAACGATCCGCCTTGTCGGCCTCGCCCGACGCTGCGAATCCTTCCGCCAACTGCGCCCGGTATGTCATGTCTTCCTTGGGCGACAGGAACAGCGGCAACCATCCGTCGCAGATCTCACCGGCCAACGCCACGTTCTTCGGACCCTCGGCGCCCAGGAAGATGGGGATGTCCTTACGCAACGGATGCACGGTGGATTTCAATGCCTTACCTAGCCCCGCACCACCCTGATACGGCAACTGATAATGCTGACCCTGGTAAGTGACCGGCTTGTCTCGGGCCAGGATGGCGCGCACGATGTCTACATATTCTCGGGTACGGGCCAGCGGTTTGGGATAAGGTTGGCCGTACCAACCTTCCACCACCTGCGGGCCCGATGCTCCCAAGCCCAAGATGAAGCGGCCGTTGGACAAATGGTCGATGGTCATGGCCGCCATGGCGGTGGCCGCTGGGGTACGAGCCGCCATCTGTACGATGCCAGTGCCCAGTCTCAGCGTGGTGGTTTGTGATCCCCACCACGCCAACGGGGTGAGGCAATCCGAACCGTACGCCTCAGCTGTCCAGATGGAATCAAACCCCAGTCGTTCAGCCTCGGTGATGGCCGCCATGGCGGTGGGCGGCGGGGCGGCGCTCCAGTAGCCGGTGTTGTATCCGAGTTTGACTGACTTGCTCACATGCTCCCCTTTGGCGGCGGTGGTGAGCGAGATACTGACCCAATAGGCGGGGCACGTGCGACCGGGCTACTTTCGCCGCCATGGCTCAACTCGAACTGACGTCCGATCAATTGCTGTCCACCACCCGGGCGGTACGTAAACGCCTCGACTTCGATAGGGTGGTGCCAGACGAGTTGATTCGTGAGTGCGGTGCCGCCGCCCTACAGGCACCGTCGGGATCAAACATGATCTCTATGAATTTCGTGATCGTGAAAGATCAAGCGAAGCGGACAGCCATCGCCGATGTGTATGCCAAATGCTGGGATATCTACGCCAGTTCCCCCATGTTCGCCGGTGCCATCCAACGCGAGACGCCTGCCCATCAAGCGCAACAGGACAGGGTGGCCGACTCCGCCACCTATCTGTCCCAAAACATGGCCAAATGCCCCACGTTGGTGATTTGCTGCAACGAAGGACCTCGACTCGACAATCTGCCTGCCATGGTGAGCGCATCGGTGTTGGGAAACATTCTGCCCGCCACCTGGAGTTTCATGCTGGCCGCTCGGGCCCGGGGCCTGGGCACATCGTGGACCACCATCCACTTGATGATGGAGCAGGCCGTGGCCGACATCGTGGGCATCCCCTTCGACACCGTGCAGCAGGTATGTCTCACGCCGTTGGCATATACCAAGGGCACCGATTTCAAGCCTGCTGAACGTCCCGCCCCCGACACCATCTTGCACTGGGACACGTGGTAGCCACATGGCTGAATTGCTGGTGACGTTGGCCCAGGAGCGCGGTTCCGAGCCGGCGCTGATCGATGAGAACGGCGTCACCTCGTGGGCATCGTTCGATGAGCGGGTCAACCGTTTGATCCACGGCTTGCGGGCACTGGGCGTGGTCCCCGGCACCACCATTGCCGCCATGCTGGCCAATACCCGTGAGTACTACGAGGTGTTGGCGGCTGCGGCCCATGGCGGGTTCGCGGTGGTGCCTGTCAATTGGCACTGGGTGGCTGACGAACTGGCGTATGTCATCAACGATTCGGGCGCAATGGTGGTATTGGCCGATGCCCGTTTCGCCCAGGTGGCCACCGAAGCGTTGGCCACGTGCGCAGGAGTGTCTGCGCGCATATCAGTAGGTGGAAGCATCGAAGGCTTCACCGCTTACGAAGACGTACTGGCCGTTGCGGACCCGTCAGAACCGGTGGATCAATTCCTTGGTGGACCAATGTTCTACACGTCCGGTACCACCGGTAGGCCCAAGGGGGTGCGTAGCTCGCTGTTCGGCGAAGCCAACGTACCGGCCGGTGTGTTCGCCTTTGTGGTGGCTGGCTTTTCTGACGGATACAACATGCCCAAGCATGGTGTCACCCTGCTCGATGGGCCGCTGTATCACTCCGCCCAATGGGCCTTTTCGTTGTTGCCATTGTTCGCTGGTTCCACCGTGGTGATGCGCCACAAGTTCGATCCGGTGAC
>JANYHQ010000430.1 GCA_025358985.1 Acidimicrobiales bacterium | reverse complement strand
GCATGGGTGGAGCGGCCGCAGCCTCCAACGCCGCCAACTGGCGTTGGACTTCGGCCAGCTCAGCCTGCTCAGGCAGGTGGGTGCGCCGGTGCAGTAGCTGGGTAAGCACCGTGTCGTGACCCTGAACGGCGAGCAGCGTTTCCAGTGAAGCCATGCAATGACCGTAGACGACGCTCAGCCAATCATGGAGTTGGTGCTGCCGGCGCTGGGTCAGGCACCGGAACGGGCAGCGGAGCCGGAACGGGTGCGGGCGCCGGAGTGACCTCGGGTGGTGGAACGGTCTCCACCGGGTCGGCATTCACCGGCACTGGTACATCCGGGGTGGAGCCGTCGGTGGCCGGGTCGACGGTATTAGACGGTCGACGCTTCCGGGTCACAGTGGCGGCCTTCTTGCTCACCGAGGTACTGCCCCAGGAATCGCAATTGCCACCTCCACTACGGCGCCTCTTCGAACTTTTGGAGGCGCTCTTCTTGCGGGTACTGGGGCTGGTGGTATCGGTCTGCGCGCTGATGAGTGCAGCCACCGAATAGCCACGCCCACCCGACGTCGCATCCGTGGAAACAGTGGTGGGTTTCTTCAGCTGCAGACATTCGGCCTTGCCCAGTTCGTCGGGGTCAGGTTCGGCGAAGTCCACCAGCGGGTCGTTGGCGGTGGCCACATCCATGTACGCCTGCCAGATACGGGCGGGGTAGGAACCACCCGTGACTCGGATGCCACCCACGTTGGTCATGGGAACCTTGCCGTCCGGCGCCCCCATCCACACTGCGGTGGCGGTTTGGGCCGTGAAGCCCACGAACCAGGCGTCTTCATAGTTCTGCGCAGTACCCGTTTTGCCGGCCACCGCCCTCTCCCCCAGTTTGGCCTTGGTGCCGGTGCCGCGCCGCACCACCTCCTGCATGGACTGCGTGGCCATGCGCGCCACCTGACGGCTGATGGCTTGGCGGCCCTTGCTAGCACCACGGAACAACAATGTGATGGAACGCCCCCGCACCCGTTCCACTTTGTCAATGAGGTACCCGCGATGGAACAAGCCATCATTGGCAATCGTGGCGTACGCCGCCGCCATCTCGATGGGATGCACCTCTTCGGTGCCCAGCGCCATTGCGGGCACCGCATCCAACTGGGTGGAGATCCCCAAACGCTTGGCCACGTTGACCACCTTGTCCAGCCCCACCACCGTGGCCAGACGGGCATATGCGCAGTTCGACGAGTACACCAATTGATCGGTGAGCGAGCTCACCTTCCCCGACCCTTCACTGCTGTTCTTGGGCAGATACGGATCGGGTTTGCCCTCTGGGTTGGGGATGGGGCACGGCTCGATGCCACTGATCACCGACTGGGGCGCATTACCCTCTTCCATGGCGGCGATGAGCGTGAACGGCTTCCAAGAACTGCCCGGTTGACGCTTGGCCTGTGTCACCAGATCGTACTTGTCGGTGGCATACCCGCGCCCGCCCACCAAAGCCCGTACCGCCCCCGATTCCACGTCCATACTCACGAGTGCCGCAGTGAAGGTAGGAACGTCTTGCTGCGGGAGGATGTCCGTCACGGCCTTCTCAGCATCAGCTTGGAGGTCGGGGTCATAGGTGGTGGTGATGCGCAGGCCCCCGTTGAATACCGACTCGTAACGCTCCTGCGCAGTGGCCCCCAGCCGAGGATCATCGAGCAACTGCTGCTTCACGGCCTCCACGAAGTACGAGTTGGGCGTGTCTTCGGGCGAAGCCACCGGAGTGGGCATGGAGGTGGCCGCCCACATCTTGGCCTCGACAGCGCTGAGGTGCCTCTGGGCCACCAAACGGTTCAACACAATGGCCCTACGTTCCCTGCTGCGCTCACGAAAGCGAACCGGGTCGTATCCCACGGGATTACGGATCATGCCCGCCAGGAACGCGCTTTGGCCGATGTCTAGGCGCTCTACCGAGATACCGAAGTAGTGATTGGCAGCAGCTTCCACGCCATAAGCGCCCCCACCGAAATACACAGTGTTGAGATAGCGGTCCAGTATCCAGCTCTTGGACTTGGTGCGTTCCAGTTCAACGGCCAGGCGAGCTTCACGGATCTTGCGATCGAACTGCTGCGTACGGGTGAGCAAATCGGTTTTGATGAGTTGCTGGGTGATGGTGGAGCCACCCTGCTCGATACCACCAGCCGCCAAATTGGACAGCATGGCCCGGCTGGTAGCGCGCAGGTTGAATCCTTTGTGCCGATAAAAATCGGCATCTTCCACATCCAGGATGGTTTGAATCAACTGTCGGGGCACGCGGGCCAGGGGCACGGTTTTACGGTTCTCAGCGCTCTTGAACACGGCGATTTGACGGCCGTAACGGTCCACCACGATGGAGCGCTCGTTGAGGGTGCTGAAGTTACCCAGCGCCGGAGGCTTGAACACCGCCGATTTACCCACCCGCGACATGGTGCCCAACAACAACACCAGGCATCCGCCGATGGCTACCGCCCCAACGGACACACCCATGGCCAACCCCACCACTCGCCCCACAAAACGCGCCAGGCCCCGTAGTACCCGGCGAACGGCGCTCATCACATGCGGAAATCTACTGTGCGACCGAGGCGTGAACGTCCGCCTCCGGCAACAGGCAGTGGGGGTTGAACAGACCCTGTGGATCCAACCCGTTCTTGATGGCACGAAATGCCCGGATTTCAGCCGGGGAACGCACCAGGTGCAGCCACTCCCGTTTGGCCGTGCCAATACCGTGCTCGGCACTGATGGTGCCGCCGTGGGCCACCACCAAACGCAGCACACAATCCTCGATGCTATGCGCGCGTTGGGCATCGTCGCCGTGGCGGGGAACGTTGATGTGGAGATTGCCGTCGCCCAAATGACCGAACACGATTGCGCCACACTTCAACTCAGTGAGCGCCGGACCCAGCTCAGCCAAGAAGGCGGTGATGGCATCGAGGGCGAGTGTCACATCGAGCTTCACCGGTGGGCCCAACTGGTTGATTGCCTCGGCGTGCGCCTCGCGTATGCGCCATAGGCGATGGGCAGCCCTCGGGTCGTTGAGGGCCACGGCCACCTCGCCGTCATGAGGGAGGTAGCGACCCAGCGCGTTGACCGCCTCATCGCCACCATTGAGCTCAAGCAATACACAGGCGGGACGCATCATGGGGGGAGCCGCTTCGAGACCCAATTGTTGCTGCACCAGTCTCACCCCGTCGGCCAACACGAACTCGGCCGCTTCCAAATACGTGGTGTTGTCGCGTAGTTCCGTGACCAGGGTGATGAGCG